>JAQTQJ010000009.1 GCA_028712255.1 Candidatus Omnitrophota bacterium | reverse complement strand
AGCTTTTTAATTGCCTCTCTTATTAAATCCAGGCTTATATTACGTACAATTTTAGTCTTTCCAATACCACAGACTAGCACAAATTTATTTTCCTTACCTGAAAATTTCTTATCATGATAATGCGCTTTAATAATCTTATCGATAGATACTCCCTTTAATCTGTAAGGCAAACCGTAAAGCTTAATCAAATCTTCAATTCTTGCCGATAATTTTTTATCGATTAATTTTAATCTAACACTTAAATTAATAGCGGCAATCATTCCCAAGCCTATTGCCTGTCCATGATTATACTTTCGATATCCACCCGCAGTCTCAATAGCATGCCCAATCGTATGGCCAAAATTAAGAATTGTCCTCTGTCCTAAATCTTCTTTTTCATCAGAACTAGTAATTTTTGCCTTAATCTGGCTACAGCTAGCCACTATTTTTTCAAGCGCATTCGGGTTGCCTTCAATTATATATTTATATTTATCTTCCAGGTAATTAAAAAGCCTTCTATCTTTAATCACCGCGTATTTTATAACCTCGGCCATCCCGCTTGAGAGCTGTTTTTTATCCAAACTCATTAAAAAATCGATATCACTAAATACTAATCTTGGCTGATAAATTGCACCGACTAAGTTTTTGCCCAAATCCAGATCGAGGGCGGTTTTACCGCCAATACTAGAATCTACCTGGGCAAGCAGAGTTGTCGGAATCTGCACGTAACTAGTCCCCCGCTTATAAACTGAGGCCACAAAACCCGATAAATCTCCTATAACTCCTCCGCCAAAAGCAATAATAAAAATTCTTTTCTTTTTGTCAAACTTAGACAGATTCCTAATTACGTTGCCTGCTGTTTGGATAGATTTACTTTTCTCGCTATCGGCAACAACCTGAAAATGAAAGCTAAAATTCGAATTCGACAAAACCCTGGCTAACTTAGAACCATATTTGTTTTTTAAAAATTTGTTGGTAATAATAAAGGCGCCTGTGCCGATATCTAGCTTCTTTAAAAATACCCCAAGCTGGCTAAGAATACCACTTCCAATTATTATTGAATAAGTTCGTTTACCCAAATTAACCTTGGCTTTACGCATATTAAAAATTTACTCCCATTATACTAATCACAAAATTGACCAACGGCCAAAGTATGCGGTCAAGAGCACCTAATAATATCTCTTTTAGGATTTTTCAGGGCCCAGTAATTTATAGGAACAGGCTTGGCCGCGCCAAAAACAAAACGCCCGCTTGTAGTTATAAAAAGTATGAACGGTAAAAGAAATGTCCAGAATGGGTCGATATGCGCCAGCGGATTCAAAGTTAAACGGCCACTTAAACTAGCCGTAGAATCCTTATAAGCAGTCAAACCATGTGCAAATTCATGCACAGTCATGGCGATCAATAAAAGTGAAAATGATATGGTAAAATAAATAACTAAGCTTAAGAAGCTCAACTCAACGCCTCGACAATATCGATCTGAATAATAGGATACTTAGCTAGAGCCGGGCTGATTAATTTCCCGGTAACTTTAACCTTATGATAATTGAGGCTATCTAAGGCTTTACGGTCTCCTTTTAATAAATAAATCTTGCTCTCATGAGTAACTAATTTATGCGTGGCTTTGCGCCATAACACTACCCCGTATGGGCTAACCATACCTTCAACAACCAAAAAATCTGGAGATTGAATATCTTTAACAGGTAAATCCGGGAGTTCTTTCTTTTGAGAGAATTTTATTTCTTTACTGATAAATTTTTTATTTACCCATCCATAACTTTGATAAATTGGTTGAATTTTATACCAGTCTCCTTTTTTACCCAAAATACTAACTACGGTTGACTTATTAGCTTTCCCTAATATCCAAGCAGATTCACTTGGCTCCAACCGGATATTTATTCTGTCTTTAATCACCTTGGCACTAAGGCATCTTCCTGGATTAGTTACCGTATCAGAATTAAGACACTCAAGCAGGTCTTCTTTTACATATGAAGGCGCTTCTTTTGGTAGGCGAATCTTGTACCAATCATAGCTCTCTGAGATAACCTCTACCAACTCCCATTTAGAAAGACCACAAATTATAGCAGAGCTTACCGTTGCATCAACCCGCACATTTATATTTTCTGTGTTGACCTGTCCTTTGAAAACAACAGCATCAGCCCCAAAGGCAACAATGGACCATACAAAACAAATAACTAAAATAATAAAAGTTACCCTATATTTAAGGTTTAACGGCATATTTAAGTAAGCTGCAAGCGATAACCCTTAAGCTTATAGCTTAAAACTTACAGCTTAAAGCTTATAATCAAATTTTATTTCTTCTCTTGAGCCTTGGCGGCAGCTTTAGGAGCAGCTTTGGCAGCTTCTTTAGTAGCACCAGCTGCTGGTGTAGCAGCCTGCGCAGTTGCGCTTTCAGCTTTTTCAACTTTTTCCTTTTTAATCTTAATCCTTAAAGATTTGAGCTTCGGAAGGCCATAAACCGAATCACCTTGCTGCCATTTACTTTTTTCTTGCATCAGTTTTATGCGCTCAGAACGTTTCAATACCGAGCGGACCTTCTTGTCCTTTTCCGAAATAGTTAATGACGGATGCATTGACATGTTTTTATAACCTCCTTATGCGGCAACCAGCGTAGGTTTTTTGCAGCTGAGTCAGCAAAGGTTGCGCGCTCTCTTGATTAGAAAATTTGCCTACGCACAAAATAACATAACTTCCTTTAGTAAAAACCATTGGAGCCATTACTTCTTTTGTCAAAAACTGAGCATGGCTCAAAGCAAGCGCCCTGTTTTTAAAAGCAGCTACCTGAATAGTATAGGTATATGGGCCGGCATTATTAGTTTCTGTAAAAACAATTCGCTTTCCTCTTTCTACGCCAATGGAAAAAGAAATAATGCTGGCCAAACTCAAGCCCATAATCAGAAGAATAATTTTTTCATAAACCCGGATACGTAAAAAGAATAACTTATGCCAAAGATGCCCCTTATAATGTCCACCAGTATTAGAGCCCTGAGTAAAAAGCTCAGATTGCTGAGAATCTTGATTTTCAGCCATAAAATTTTTATAATTTAGGGTTATCTTGTTTCAAATAAATTCTTTTATTAAATTTCTTTATCACTTTTAAAAAGGCCTCAACTATCTTAGGATCAAATTGAATACCGCTTTTTTTCTTAATTTCCCGGATAGCTGAAGTAATATTCATTCTCTGGCGATACGGCCGGCCATAAACCATCGCTTCAAAAGCATCGGCTACCGACATGATACGAGCTCCTAAAGGTATCTGGCATCCTTTAAGATGAGATGGATAACCTGTTCCGTTATATTTTTCATGATGATACATAATAATCGGAATAGCCGGACGCAGTACCTGCAAAGGCCTTAAAATCTGCGCACCCTTAACTGGATGTTTCTTGATAATATCATATTCTTCATCGGTAAGCTTGGTGGTCTTAGTTAAGATTTCAGCTGGTATGCCAGCTTTACCGGCATCATGCAAAAGGCTTGCATATTTAAGGCTCTCAAGTTGTTTATCATTGAGATGGACTTCGCAGCCTAAAGCGCAGACCAGCTTGCTAAAATGCGGTGAATGCGTATATTCCCTGGAAACCCGGGTATCCAAAAGCGTAACTAAAGATTTTATGCTACCTAAGACTATCCGCTGCTGCTCCTCGTAAAGTTGTAAGTTTTTTATTCCAACAACCGCCTGCTCTGCCATAGTCATAAGCATCTCCTGGTCAAAGATATCAAACGGCTGATTGGTTTTAGTGCGTTTTATAATAATAAGGCCCATCATGTCTTCACAGATAAGCGGAATACCTAAAAGATTTCCTTTTCTAATTACAGATGCATGCCTGAGAATTTTTTCTTCGATTTTGCCATTTATCTTTTTCTTATTAGAAACTACACATTTCTTATTATCACTAATTACACACCCAACACTAGAATATTTTTTACTAGAATCTAATAGAATGATCTGGCAATACTGAGCATTAAAAAATTGACAAAACAGCCGGCCCATGCGGCAAATCAACTCATTAACACCATAAGTGGAGTTGAGCAGGCGGTAAATACTATGCACCGCCGAAATTAAAAACCTATACTTTTTCGTAGGGGTTGAATAGTTTTTTGTATTCATCTAAGGCATACCGATCAGTCATTCCGGCAATATAATCACAAACTACCCGTCTTACTCCTTCCTTAGGAATCCTAAGCTGCACATCAGAAGGCAACTGCTCAGGACGCAAAAGGTATTCACAAAATAATTCCCTGATGAAACGTTTTGCTTTAATACTCATACGCATAACCCGATAATGCTTATAGAGCTTCTGCATCAGGAACTGCCGCAAAGGCTTCCTTAATTCCTTAATCTTCTTGCTAAAATCTACTATCTTAAAATCAACCTTATAAGGATCGGTATATTTCTTAATTTTCAGCCGCAAGATCTCCGATTGAGTATTCCGGATTAAATCAGTAACCTGCAAATCAATCAAGCCTCGAATAATCAGGTATTTATGGCAATTGGGGTTAATTTTAGCATATTTGGCGTTGATTTGGCGATTTATTTCTTTCCATATCTGCAAATCCTCTAGGTCGCTTTCTTTTATCAAACCTGAAGTCAAACCATCGTCTAAATCATGATTATCATAGGCTATTTCATCAGCAGCGTCGACCAACTGAGTTTCTAACGAAGGCATCCTTTTGGGGAAAAACTCCTTGATTTTAACCGCGATATCAAAAACTGAGGAATGTTTAACTATCCCCTCTCTTACCTCCCAACTCAAATTCAAACCTGGAAAATCCGGGTAACGCTCTTCCAGATAATCAACTACTCTTAAGCCTTGAAGATTATGATTAAACCCGCCAAACTTAATCATTAATTCATTAAGCACTTCTTCTCCGGAGTGCCCAAATGGAGTATGCCCTAAATCATGAGCCAGAGCAATAGCTTCTGTCAAATCCATGTTCAAACTTAGTGCGCAGGCAATGGTACGGGCAATCTGGGAAACCTCAATACTATGTGTCAGACGAGTACGGTAATAATCACCCTCATGGTTTACAAAAACTTGAGTTTTATACTCAAGCCTCCTAAAAGCAGCGGAGTGAATAATACGATCCCGGTCACGTTGATAACATGAGCGATAAGAATGCTCTTCCTCTTTATGCGCGCGTCCACGTGAATTACAGCTCTTACTGGCATAAGGAGCCAAAAATTTTGATTCGTATTCTTCGATTTTACTTGTTGATGGCATTTTTTAGGCGTTTAACTAACTCATCCAGCGACTCCGAAATTACCTTTGTACCGGAAATCAAAGGCATAAAATTCTTGTCCCCTAACCAACGGGGTACAATATGTAAATGCAAATGGCCAGTAATCCCAGCCCCTGCAACTTTCCCAAGGTTCAAACCTATATTATAGCCTTGAGGCTTTAAAACTTTCTGCAAAAGGCCCTTTGTTCGGTTTAGAGATTTAAATAAATCAATAATCTCTTCTTCAGTCAATTTTGTTATATCATTAATATGCCTCAAAGGACAAATCATAACGTGGCCGTTATTATATGGGTACCTATTGAGTAAACATATGGATTTTTTCGTCTTAAAAATAACATAATCGTTGGTACTGTCAATTTTGGCATGGCAGAAAATACAACCTTTCTCTTTTCTTTTGCCACTTAAGTAATTTAACCTCCATGGTGCCCAAAGTCTATCCATCAAATTTTAATTATTTTAGCGTTAATCTTATGGCCTTGTTGGCTATCCTCTATCTCAATTAACCCATAGGAAGCTTCTGCTGACAAGCAGTCAGTAGCGCTACCGGGATTAAAAAACAATACGCCATCCAAATACTTATTCATAGCTTCATGTGAATGCCCAAAAATTATAACATCCGGCTTCTCCTTTTTAAAAGAATCTTTGAGCACATCAATAAGATTCATTGGCGATCCATAACCATGCATAATACCAAACTTTAGGCCCGATATTTCAAAGACATCCTTTACCGGAAAATTCTTCACGATCGCCTGAGAATCCATGTTTCCAGCTACGGCAATTATTTTTGGACATACCAACTTCAATTCATTAATTACTTCTAAATTCACTATATCTCCAGCATGAACGACCAAATCCACATGCTTAAAAGCATTCAATACCACTTCAGGAATATGTTCAGACCTATCGGGAATATGCGTATCCGAAATTACTCCTATTCTCAATCAATACTCCTTTTTATGCGATTACGCGGGGTTTTGAAAATAAATCCAAAATCTGATTTAAGCTATTTAAATCCCATGTCCAAATTTTTTCTTCTAGCGCTCTCAAACGGGCATTCGGATCAACCTCTTTTAATGTAACCATAATTTTACGCTGAGATTTATGATGATACCTCTTACATTCCTTAGCAAACTCAGTAATATCAGCCTCAGTAAGCGCTTCATTTTTAATTGCCATAATCCAAAGAGCCTCAGTTGAACGGCCTAATAGGCCGTCTTTTAAATAACGATGATTAAATATCAGGGGCTTTATTTCACGAAAATGGTTAAGCCTGATTTTTTTACGTTCAATTTGCATAAGATCATCTTCAAATAACTGCAATAACTCAGAAACGCGGTTGATCAATGGATTAGCAGCCTGCTTAGAGAACTCAAGGATAAGTTCAGTAATACTATCATGGAATTTCTCTTTTTGGTTTTTTGCGTCAAATGATAACGAATATAATTTCTCTTGATATACAAAACGTATCCAATAAGCAAATAGGCGGTCACTTACTTTAAGAAAATCGCCGCATCTTATGATAGCATCTAATTCTAGAAGATGATTTATTCTGACAGAAAGTTCTTTTTTTTGTTTATGTAAAATATGGGCAATATCTTTAATGCGGTTCCTACCGCTGGCTATCAAATAAAATATAGAGATATAATCATTACTGGCCGGTCCATCCGAAAATCGTTTGATATAATTAGAGAATCTCATGTTAAGGATACCAGAGGAGTTAAACAATAAATCTTCTAAAACATCCGGTAGGTCAGTAGGGATATCCCGCTTTGATAATGCATCCGCTATTAACTCAAGATACAGTGGATAGCCTCCGGTAAAATTAATGATAAAATTTTTTAAACCCGGATCTAATTTCAGAAATGGCAGGTACTGATCAAGATAACGTGAACTTGTATGTATATCAAAAGGTTCGATAGCTACAATTTCAAAATTCCCAAATAACAAAGAAAGTTGTTTAGAAAGAACGGCCCTGGCTTTAAAAATCATTGAACTTGTAATACAATAAAGCGTGTTTTTCTGCAGAATAAGCAGCTTGCTCCAATCCCGATATAAATTTTTAACTCCGATATTCTCAAGATTATGGAATTCATCCAGGAACAAAACCGTAAATTTACCCGTTTCCTGATTAATTGATTCAGGAAGGCTAAAAAGTTCATTAATAATATTTAACTTTTTCTTTCGCGCTAATTCTTTAAGTATAAAATTTATCTTTTCTACAGTATTAGGTATATACTTAGCAGATTTTAATATCAGATAATCCAAATCTTCTTTTAAAGGCAGGGAACTATTTAAAAGAAAATTATAAAGTAGCGCACCGATAAATCTCCTGACAAAACCATCCAGAGATTCAGGACGCACTTCAAGAAAAACTGTAATAATCCTGGGGTCATAAAAGTTGGCTAAGAATTTAGTAACAATGCTGGTTTTGCCAACATTCTCTTCACCAATAATAGCAATATTCTGCCGATACCCTTCCTTTAGGCTACTGACGCGTTTCTCTAATATCTGAATATAATTTTTTCGGTCAAAAAATCTATTCTTTATCATGGTAAATAGAATAACGGATTCTGAGGAAGAGCTCCTTTGCGTATTTCAAAATGTAAATAACTGTTCTTATCTCTTGTGCTGGTTCCAACGCTGCCGATCATAGAGCCACTTTGCACCATCTCACCTAATTGCACATAAACTTGTGAAACTCTAGAATAAACACTGCGCAGCCCATCCCCATGGTCAATAATTATCGTTTTACCAAAATTACCGAAATTAGCAGCATAGAAAACTACCCTCCCGGAACGAGTAGCAAAAACTCCAGATCCCACTGAGGCCTGAATATTAATACCTTTATTCATCAAATTACGGTAATTAAGGCCAAAACCCGAAATTACTCTGCCCTTAAGCGGCCAGATAAAATCATCCCCGGAGGATTTCACAGCAAAATTTTGAGGCTTATTACGATTGGGAATTAAAAGTAATTGGCCTATCTCGATCTTTGCCTCTTCTGGGATATGATTTGCCTGTAAGATTTCATCTATATCTACATTATAAAGCCTGGATATCCTCCAAAGAGTCTGGCCTGCTTCTACACGATGGTGGAACCCTGCAACCGCTTGAGTAGAGACAGGTATAACCGGCCCCGTATAAGGAGGTACCGTTGAACATCCGGCAACAAATAAAATTATCAATAAAAAAATAATGTTTCTCATATTAATCTACTGAATCTCCAATCTATAAGCGGGTGAGCGGAATCGAACCGCCATATGCAGCTTGGGAAGCTGCCATTCTACCACTGAATTACACCCGCACATCTATCTATCGGTAGATACGCAATCATCCATTAATTTGATAGAACAATACTTCCCACACATCGTACACACCTTAGAAAGCTTAGGTTTGCTGCTTAATCGATACTCACGAGCCTTTTCAGGATTAATGGATAACTCAATTTGTTTTTTCCAGTCGCGCGCTCTTCGGGCAATCGATATATTTCTATCCCATTCTATGGCAATTTTTTTTCGCTTAATCAAATCGCCGGCATGAGCAGCGATGCGGCTGGCAACTACACCTTCACGCACATCGCTTTCTGAGGGATGGCGCAAATGCTCAGCAGGAGTTACGTAACAAAGGAAATCTGCTCCATAGCTTGCCGCCAACGCTCCTCCGATTGCAGATGTAATATGATCATATCCCGGGGCAACATCAGTAACCAAAGGCCCTAATACATAAAAAGGCGCTCCATTACAGTATTTTTTCTCTAAAGCAATATTTTTTTCTATTTGGTCCAGAGGCACATGTCCCGGGCCTTCAATCATTACCTGAACACCTCTATTCCAAGCACGCTTTGCCAATTCCCCTAAGATTTTTAACTCTGCTATCTGAGCCTTATCCGTAGCATCTAAAATGGAACCTGGCCTTAACCCATCTCCCAAACTTAAAGTCACATCATATCTATAAGCAATATCCAAAATCTGTTCAAAATGCGTGAAAAAAGGATTCTCTTTCTTGTGATATTTTATCCAACTGGCAATAATTGCACCACCACGCGAAACTACCCCCATTAACCTTTTCTGTTTCTCCAAAATTTTTAAGTTTCTTTGCGTTACTCCGCTATGTATGGTAAAAAAATCGACTCCTTGTTTAGCTTGTTCATCCAACACAGCTAAAAGATCATCGGCATCGAATTGAAGAAAATTTTTATTCTTTTCCTGGGCCCTGACTGTTATTTCGTAAACCGGAACAGTGCCAACTGGGATACTAGAATACTTTAGAACCTCTTTCCTTACCTTCGTAAGATCCCCTCCCACGCTTAGATCCATAACAGCATCTGCGCCATGTTTTATGGCAATTTTTAATTTTTTAATTTCTTCAGAAATGCGGGATTCATCGGTAGAGGTACCAATATTGGCATTAACCTTAGTAGAAAGAGTGCTACCCACAGCACAAGGTTTTTTTATCTTATGATTTATATTTAGCGGTATGACTACTTTGCCTTTAGCCATAAGGCGTATAAGCTTAGCAGAACTTACCCCTTCAAAAGAGGCAACTTTGCGCATAAGCGGGGTAATGATATTTTTCTTGGCAAAATCTAATTGAGTCATTTATTCAATTTTTTATAAAATTCATCTGCTGCCATTTTTGGGTTATTTGCTTTTAAAATTGCCCGGCAAACCGCGATACGCCTGGCTCCAGCAGCAATAACCTCACCAATATTACCTAAATGAATATCGCCAATTGCAAAATAAGGAATTTTTATTTTATCTTTTAGCTGTTGCAAAACTCTTAAACCTATCGGCTTATATTCAGGTTTAGTAGCAGTTGAATATACTGGGCCAATTCCAATGTAATTTGCTCCTTCTCTTTGAGCTTTCAAGGCCTGAGCCAGATTATGACAAGATATTCCGATAATCTTATCCTGCCCCAATATCTTTCTAGCCTCCTTTACAGGTAAATCATCCTGCCCCAGATGAAGTCCGTCTGCACCAGAAGCAACAGCTATATCAATATAATCATTAACTATAAAGAGCGTTTTACTCCGGCTTAAACACCTTGAAAGCTTAATCGCTAAATCTAATACATCCGATTTAATGCCCTGCTTATCCCTTAGCTGGATTAAACCAATTTTACCTGCCCAAGCTGCAGAATATATATTTTCTAAAGAACGCCTTCCAAGGGTCGGCTTATCTAGAATCAGATAAAGCTGAGATTTCTTTAAAAGATGCTTTCTCGATTTCATAAACTTTATACCGCAGCTGCTTAAAATCCAAAGCCGCCTTTCTATCCACTAATTTGCTAAACTCTTCCAGCACGCGTAATGATTCTTTAATCCTTTGGATATTAGCCCAAAAAATATCTTTGCAGTTGGCGCGCGCTAGTTCCCCGCAAGAATTAAATCTTCCGACATCTTTCTTGCTATTACGCTGAGTAAGCAATGCCGAAACAGGATAGATTTTCCCAGCTACCCCATCAATCCGATGCCTAAGGTTCTTAAAGAGCAGGGTAAATTTATGATTATCCAAAATAAAACGGGTTATCTCTTCGCAAACGCGCAGTCCTTCCTTTACCCGGTTTAAATTTGCATCAATAATACGATTAATATTATTTTTTTGAGAAATTCCTGACAATTTTTTCAATTAACGCACTAGTTGAGCGTCCCTTAACTAAATTAACGGTAAGAACCTTTCCACCGTAACTGTCTACAAAATCCGCACCCACAATTTTACTCTTATCCCAGTCCGCACCTTTAATCAGAATATCCGGCTTAAGCGCCTTGATTAATTTCAATGGATTATCCTCGTTAAATAAAACCACAAAATCAACACTTGCCAATGCCGCAATTGTCTTTAAACGATCATTTTGGCCGATTACCGGACGATTTTTCGCTTTTATTTTTTTAATGGAGGAATCGCTATTTACTGCTACAACCAAATAGTCACCTTTATTCTTGGCATCCTGAAGGTATTTGATATGGCCAAAATGTAAGATATCGAAACAACCGTTAGTAAAAACTATACGCTTGCCTTTACGTTTGAGACCACTTATTTTACGCTTGAGGGCAGAAAGCGAATTTATTTTTGTTCCTGGCAAAGTTCCTGCTCGATCATTTCGCATATTATATGGGCGATGGTAATGTGTGCTTCCTGAATCCTGGCGGTTACTTTAGAGGGAACCACCAAAGATACATCTGCTAATTTTACAATATCCCCTCCATCCCCTCCGCTTAGAGCCACGGTTTTAATTCCCATCTTCTTGGCTTGCTTAATTCCTAAAGCTACATTTTTTGCTCTTCCGCTAGTTGATATTCCTAAAACTACATCATTTTTCTTTCCCAAAGCTTCAACCTGGCGGGAAAAAACTACATCATACCCATAATCATTAGCCAAAGAAGTAAGTATAGAGGTATTAGTAGTCAAAGCAATGCCGGCTAAGGCTGAGCGATCCTTCTTAAAACGGCCGACAAGTTCAGCAGCAATATGCTGGCTGTCACTAGCTGAACCGCCATTGCCAAACACAATTACTTTACCGTCTTTCTTCAGGCAATCAATCATTAACACCGCAATCTGCATGATCGAAGAAATCTGATTTCGTAAAATCTCTTCTTTAACCTGAATACTCTCCAAGAGTATATCTTTTATCCTCTCCAGCATTTTTTCTCCTTACCCACAAGGGCACACCAGCGGCAATTCCACTTAGCGCTGGGTGATAGGTTTATATTTTACGCTTTCCTACCCAAAAAATACCCTAGCAATATCATAAAGCTCCATATCAACCGTTTTTAAAGCTTTCACTGCATCTTCTAAGGGTACATCAATAATCTTAATCCCGGACAAAGCTACCATCTTTCCGAATTTCTTGTTTTTAATCAACTCCACTGCTTTTACCCCTAAACGTGTACCTAAGACACGGTCAAAAGCAGTAGGTGAACCCCCTCTTTGTATATGCCCCAAGACGCTCACTCTGGTTTCATAACCGGTTCTCTTCTCAATCTGAGCTGCTAACTCCTCGCCAATACCTCCTAGCCTAACATGCCCAAACGCATCAAGCTTTTTCTCCTGAAGAACCATATCGCCGCCCTTAAACTGAGCGCCTTCGGAAACTACTATAATACTAAAGCTCTTGCCTCTTTCATGCCTCTTTTTAATTACATTACAAACCTCATCCATATCAATAGGGATTTCAGGAATTAAAATTACATCTGCCCCTCCGGCGATTCCTGCTTCAAGCGCAATCCATCCTGCATGCCTGCCCATAACTTCGGCAACCATAATACGGTGGTGGCTTTCTGCGGTAGTATGCAGGCGGTCAATACATTCAGTAGCCACATTTAAAGCAGTATCAAAACCAAATGTATAATCAGTAGCTGACAAATCATTGTCTATAGTTTTAGGAACTCCCACAATATTACTTAAACCATCCTTAACTAATTTAGAGGCAACACCAAGAGTATCTTCGCCGCCTACAGCAACCAAAGCATCTAATCCCATTTTCTTAAAGTTATCCTTAACTTTTTGCAGGTCACCCTCTTTTTTATATGGATTAGTGCGGCTAGTCCCCAAAATTGTCCCGCCTTTAGGTAAAATACCTGAAACAGTATTTATATTTAAAGGCATGGTATCATTCTCAACCAACCCCTTCCAGCCATTTTTGATGCCTACAATTTCATAACCCTCCAGTAATGCTTTACGTACTACCGCCCGGATGACCGGATTTAAACCTGGACAATCACCACCACCTGTTAAAATACCAATCCTTACCATTTTCAATATCCTCCTTCAATGACGGCACAACTTATGGAGTTCCTTAGAAATCCATAAGTTGTTTGCCGGAATTGAATCCGCCAACGTTTCAGTGGCGGATCGATTCATTTAACTATGCTCTACCATAACCACTAAACGGCATTGTTGAATAATCTTCTTTCTCAAAATCTTTTTTCTTACGATTATCTTTTTCGTCATGAACAATTTTAGCCACATGAATCCTAATAATAATCTGCTCTTCAAGGCCCAAGACCTCCTGAATTTTAGATTTGGTTATATCCTGCAGGCGTGATGTAAGCTCAGGAATATTGGCCTCAGATCGTAACACTACGCGCATATCCACAAGAATACCTTTTTTGTTTGCCACAACATTTGGCCTTAATTCTCTTACTTCAGGAATTATTCCGGCTATCCTGCGGATCAAATCCTCAACTGCCGAAAGAGAAATGGTTACCTGCCCGCTGCTTGTGGCAAAAGCAATTGTTTTTTCCCTCTGGAACTTTCCCAAGATAATCTGGGCGAATGATATACTGATTAATATTAAAAGCAATCCGCTTAGGCCGATAAATATACGAGAATTTTGGCTGCTTTGAGCAAAAACAAGCAGGCTATTGATATCTTGAGGTAGTAACAGGTTTAATGAAAAAACAATCAGAGCCACCCCGATGATAATAATCACCGCAGCATAAAATATAATCCCTAATACGGTAAAAAATCTCATTGCTCGCCCCTTTCTATGCCCCGCACATTTATATTAATATCTTTTACGGAAAGATTGCTCATCTTTTCTAGTGCCGCACGGACATTTTCTTGCACACGGCAGGCAACATCCGGAATATTATAACCATATTTAATAATTAAAGGAATTTCAACTTTTACCTCTTCATTCTTAGAGATATCTACTTTTATCGCCGAAGAGAATTTCTGTCCAATAACCTTAAGCAAACCGTTTTTTAAATTACTGGCTACCCGCTTGACCCCTTCAATCTCCGTAGCGGCAATAGAAGAGATGGATGAAATTACATTTTTATGAATCTTAACAACTCCTAAATCATTCCTTGATTCATCACGGTTCATCTATTCTGGCTTCCCTTCGCTTACTAATAAATCTTGTACAAAATGTGTAGAGATATCACCCCTTCGAAACAAAGGGTTATCCATTAGTTTAAGATGAAATGGCGCGGTGGTTTTAATAGGAGCAATATAAAATTCACTTAGAGCCCGGCGCATAGTCTTGATCGCTTCCTGACGGTTAGTGCCATAAACAATAAGTTTAGCCACCAAAGAATCATAATAAGGAGGTATTTCATATCCGGCGTAAATATGTGTATCTACGCGGACATTCGGCCCTCCAGGAAGAACTAAGGTTTCAATCTTTCCGGGACAAGGCATAAAATTATTATCTGGATCCTCAGCATTAATGCGGCATTCAATTGCCGCTCCTTTAAGCTGAATACTTTCCTGGGTGAATTTAAGTTTCTCTCCGGCAGCAACCCGGATCTGCTCTTTAATCAAATCTATACCACAAACCATTTCGGTAACCGGATGCTCTACCTGAATCCGCGTGTTCATCTCCATAAAATAAAAATTGCCGGTTTTTTCATCAAGCAAAAACTCAATCGTTCCACAACTAACATAACCAATTGATTTCATCCCTTTTAAAACCAATTCACCTAATTTACGGCGCATCTTACTATCTACTGCAGGCGATGGGGATTCTTCGAGTAATTTCTGATGCCTCCTCTGAATACTACAATCTCTTTCCCCTAACTGTACAATATGGCCTGAAGCATCAGCAATTATCTGCACTTCAATATGGCGCGGCCTTTCAATATATTTTTCAATGTAAACGCTGGAATTACCAAAATTTGCTTCTGCTTCGGTCTGAGCAGTTAATAAACTGGAAACTAAAGTTAAATCATTGTGGCAAATACGCATACCCTTGCCACCGCCACCGGCTGCCGCTTTGATAATTATAGGATAACCAATTGACTTGGCAGTTTTAAGCGCCTCTTCCTTATTTTTAATAACTTCCCGGCTTCCAGGAACTATTGGTAACCCCGCCTTTTGCATTGTGGTGCGGGCAGCCATCTTATCACCCATAAGGCGCATATTCTCAGGAGTTGGCCCGATAAATGTAATTTTACAGGATTGACATATTTCAGCAAAATGAGCATTTTCAGCTAAAAACCCATACCCAGGATGTATTGCTTCGACATCGGTGATTTCAGCTGCACTGATAATGGCGGGGATATTTAAATAACTATTAGTGGAAGACGCCTGGCCGATGCAAATTGCCTCATCGGCAAAACGCACATGCAGGCTATTGCGGTCCGCCTGAGAATAAACAGCTACAGTACGAATACCTATCTCATGACAGGCGCGGATTATTCTTAAGGCGATTTCGCCTCGGTTAGCAATGAGAATCTTAGAAAACATCGTTTATTGACTAAAGTGGCTCGATAAGAAATAAAGGCTGGCCAAATTCTACCGGCTCAGCGTTATCCACTAGTATCTCAAGAATCTTGCCTTTAATCTCTGATTTTATCTCATTCATTAATTTCATCGCTTCAATAATACAAATTACCTGGCCCGGTTCGATATTCTGTCCAACCTCTACATAAGCAGGGGCTTCAGGATTTGGTGCCCGGTAGAATGTGCCCACCATAGGAGATTTAATCTCAACTGTTTTAATTTCATTCTTCTCTATGGGCTCCTGTATTCCCCCAACCTTAGGCTGATTAGCTACACCTTGTCCCTGTAAAAGAACCGGGCCTTCGAAACCCTCAAAACCGCTGGCTGTTTTTTTAAGGCGGATACGCATACCATCCTTCTCTACCTCCAATTCAGCAAGGCTATTCTCATTCATTAAATTAATCATTTCTTTGATCTCTTTAATGTTCACCCCACACCTTCTTTCTTATTTGTTAATAATCCTTAAATTCTAAAACACTAAAACTCAAAACTTCAAAACAAAAGCTTTAAGTTGTAAGTTTTAAGCTGTAAGCTTACAGCTTATCGCTTATGGCTTAGAGCTTATTTAGAGTTTAAACTCAATTAATCCTCTCAACATAGGTGCCACCGGTTCGCGTGTCTACTTTGATCTTGTCTCCTACATTAATAAATAAAGGAACCTGGATAGTTGTGCCGGTATCAACAGTAGCAGGTTTTGTCCCACTCTTTGATGAATCGCCTTTTATACCCGGCTCAGTTTCGATAATATTGAATTCAATAAAATTGGGCAAAGTAATGGATAAGGTCTGGCCTTTATAAAAATAACCCTGAATCTCAAGATTATCCTTCAGGAGTTTGGCATTATCTCCAACACTCTCTTGCGAAATAGCAATCTCTTCAAAATTTTCAGTATCCATAAAATGGAACATCCCACCGCTTGAATATTGATATTGCAACTTTCGTTCCTCAATAAAAGCCTGTTCTATCTTATCATCTCCGCGGAAGGTTTTCTCCTGGATATTATTATTTTTCATATTACGCAGGCGCGCTCGCACAAAAGCTGCCCCCTTACCGGGCTTGACATGCTGAGCGTCAAGGCAAACGTAGACATCACCATCGACTAAAATAGTTACCCCTGATTTAATTTCATTTATTGATAGAGCCACTTAACACCTCGCATCCTTTTCTTGTTATTAAAACCATATCTTCGATTCTTATTCCGAATTTTCCAGGTAAATAGATCCCCGGTTCCACCGTAAAAATCATCCCCGGCTTAAGTGCGCTGGTTTCGTTACCTGAAATCCGCGGATCTTCATGTACCTCAATACCAAAACCATGCCCTAAATTATGGGTAAAATACTTACGATAACCTTTTTTAGCTATGTAAGAACGCGCAACTCTATCAATTTGAGCCATTTCTGCTCCGGGCCGAATTCTTTTTATAGCTAATTCTTGAGCAGTAAGAACAATGTCGTAAACCTTCCGCACAAGAATATTTATTTTACCCAAAAAGAAAACCCTTGTCAAGTCAGATTTATAGCCCTGATAATCAACTCCCAGGTCAATAAGCACGGGTTCATTATTTTTAAGCTTTCTTTCTCCAGATATATGATGTGGACGGCTTGAATTTGGCCCGCTGGCCACGATTATATCAAATGCAGGGCCACCAGCACCCTGATACCTTATGAAACGTTCAAATTCAGCTACAATCTCTATCTCTTTTATTCCTGGAACAATAAATTGTCCGATATATTCCAAAGCTAAAGCAGTTATACTGGTAGCTTTTTTGATCCTCATGATTTCTTGGGGGTCTTTAACAACCCTTTTATCTTCTACTATGCTATGCGTAGGAATCAGATTGAAACTTCCTACTGCATACTCCTTAATCCTGTTAAACTCCGCAAATGGCAAATTCCTTTCCTCAAAACCTACCCTCTCTAACTTCAAATCAAGAATTGATTGAGCAATGTGCCAGAAAACGCGGCCATTACACTCTTTAAGAGTAGCCTGGCCTTTTAAAAAAATCTTTGCTTCTTCAGTATAACGGGAATCAGTAAAATAGATATTTTCTTTTGGAGAAACCAAAAGATAGGAATCCCGGCTTTGCGCTTGCGCCAAATATGATATATTAGCCGGGCAAGTCACTAATAAAGCATCAAGGTTTCTCTGCTTTAACACAGGATATATACTTCTCAAACGATAATTCATTTTTTATTGATTAAGTCAAGAAGAGCGGCCAAGCCCAGTAAATAGCTTTTGGCGCCAAACCCCAGAATGGTACCGCTTGCTACAGGGCTAATCAGTGACTTATGCCTAAACTCCTCGCGGGAATAAATATTGGAAAGATGCACCTCCACCGCGTTCAATCCACAACCAGCTATAGCATCGCGGACAGCAACGCTTGTATGGGTGTAAGCAGCCGGATTAATCAAAATACCTTGGAATTTATTTTTTTTAGCCTTACCAATTAAATCTACGATAGCGCCTTCATGATTAGATTGCTTGATTACCAAAGTAACTTTATTTTTCTTAGCCTCGATTTTGAGCATCTGATTGATCTTGGCTAAAGTTATGTGGCCGTAAATTGCCGGTTCCCTCCTCCCAAGAAGATCAAGATTAGGGCCGTGAATAACCAAAATCTTTATCATTGTGCCTGATCAATTAACATAATCGGGATTCCGTCGGACACCGGATAAGTTTTACCGCATTTTTTACAAACTATTTTTCTTGCTTTTAATTCCACATCCCCTTTACAAGCAGGGCAAACCAAAATATCAAGCAACTCTTTATCGATCATTTAGGCTTATCCTCTTCTTTGGCAAGATAGGCTACTCTCAGCTCGTAAAGTAAATTCTCTAATAGATCCATCTCTTCCTTGGTAAGATTACCTTTGGTCTTCTCCTCTAACATGGCTAATGTATCAATAAGGAATTTTGCTTGAGCAGGATCTTTCTCAACCTTACCGCTTGATGGATTTGCCATATGTCCCAGGGCAATAGAAGCCTGGAGAGTCAAAGTGGTGATAAAAAATTTAAAATCTGCTTCAGGAGGAACAAAACCTTTTTTATCTTGCGGCTCCTGCTTTTCTTTTTCTACTGCCTGTTTCCAGCTTTCATCAATTTTTTTCCGATTTTGAGTATCAGAAGCCAAACCGTTATTCTCTGATTTATTTATCTCATCCATAGTTTAATAAATTGTGATTCCGGCATAGCCTACGACACTGCTTGTATCACCAGTGGCATCGCCGCTAGTTTGATATTTAATTAACTTAGCCCCTTTAGCTCCGAGCAGCTTAGCTGCTTTTATTAAAACTGCAACCGGAGCAAAACCACACATAGAAATACTCAGTTTCTTAACAAGTAATTCTAACCTATATTCATCTAAAGTAACTATCGCTTCAATTGCCAGCGCATCTTTACTTTGCGCGCTCTTTTGCGATTCATAATGTGTCATATCTGAACTGGCAATAAACATGGTAGAATTTTTAAGATCGTTCTCATTAATTACCTCTGCTAAACTTTCCGCCACTTCACTAAGCATAGACAAATCATCAGTCATCATAGCAATTGGAACAATCTTAAAGTCTCTCCTGAAATATTGTAATATAGGCAGCTCAACTTCTAAGGAATGCTCATCCTGGTGCGCTAAGGAGTCATTTTTCAAGAATCTGGATTTGCTCAATAATAAATTTGCAAGTTTAGAATTAATCTCTAAGTTACCCAACGGAGTCTGCCAAGATCCTTGAGTCATTATGCTAAAAACAGCCCCCCGGCCTGTATGATTGGGCCCCAGAAGAACTATATTTTCTTTTATATTTATTCCAGAGATAATCTGGGTAGCGACTTTTCCGGAATAGATATATCCAGCATGAGGAAGGATTACTCCTAAACAATCACTTTTCTGCGTTTTCGTATCCGCAAAAGAAGCGATCATTGAATTAAGGCCTTCTGCGCTTGACGGATAAAATTGCCCGGCTACAGCAGGCTTACGAAGATTACTCTGAGAACTCATGCTTATTTTCTAGCTTTGGCTTTCTTTCTTTTGCGTTCACTGGGTTTTTCGTAATGTTTACGGTCGCGGACTTCCCGCAAAATCCCCTCCTGCTCAATCTTTTTCTTAAAGCGGCGCAGAGCAGATTCAAAAGATTCATCTCTTTTTACTTCGACCTGAGTCAATATAATCATCTCCTTTCATTGGTAATTTTAAGTAAATAATATACCATTATTTTAAAAAAGTGTCAATGATAACAGCTTAAAAAATCTATTCCATTTCGAAGGAAATTATGATATTAAAAGACAGCTGGGGATAATCCAATTCTTTTGGAAAATTAGGGAAAGGCGAGGCATCTCTTACGCTTCTTAAGGCAACACTTCTTAAGTAGTCATTAACAGTAGTTTTCTCTTCAATCATACGTATGTCTTTGATAAAGCCATCATTGGAAATTATAAAAGAAATATAAACTTCTCCCGTCTCATTATGAGTATAATTTTGATAAGCACTCCGGCGAATCTTCTCCCTAACAATCTGGTAATAAGTTATATAGCTTGGGTTATCAATTTTAGCCATCTCTATTGGCGGCAAGGTAATCTTTCTTTTTATCGCTATTAGATCCGGACTGGCAAAAGTTGGCTTAGGAATTACCAAGGTTTTATTCAAAGATGCTTCTTGCCTCTTATAAATACTACTCTGTTCAATATATGGTGGAGGAACTCTGTTTCCAGCAATAATCTGGTTATCGAGTCTTAGAAAAGGATCCGACTTAAAAGACTGCCCTTGTAGGGCTGTTTTTGACAAAGCTTTATTCAACGGTTTAACCTGCAGCTTTTCTTTAATATAACGTACTTCTATTTCCTGCTTTTTTGGAGCAGGAGAAAAAGGATTAAGGTTCGGGCTATGAAAAATAATTGCACTGTGCGCAATCATAGACACAGCGAAAGTAAAACGTAAAATTTGATTGGATGGCATAGAAAGATTTTAACACACTCAGATTAATCTTTCAAGACAAGCCTAACTTAAGGGAAACATCCTCTTAGGGAACACCCCCTACTAATGGTCGCCTTTTCTGGCACATTCCCCTTTTTTTTACTAGAATTCGGCTTTTAGACCGCCTGTAAAAGAAAAACCCGGCATAGGATAGCCCTGAATAACCTGATATTTACGATTTAAAAGGTTATCTATCGCCGCAAAACAAGTAAGTCCCGGCTTAAATTTCTTGGATACGCTAAACCCAAGAACAAAAAAATCCTTAACCTTGCTATTATTATCAGCATCAGCAAATCTCTGCCCGGTAAATTGAGCTCTTAATTCCATCGTTAACCCGTTAAGATCATGGAATTTTAAAGAAGAATCAACCTTATTCGCTGGTTGATAAACAAGATACTTATGAGTTTTCTCATCTCTGGCCATCAGATATGTATAATCAAGATTTAAATCGAAATTATCCGAAATTGATATTTTATTTGCAAGTTCTATTCCATCAATTACAGCGGAGCTGATATTTTGAGGCTGATATAAACCACTATCAGTAATAGACCACTGTATAAGCTGTTTATATTCACTACGATAATAAGTCAGGCCTGAGGTAATATACTTATTAATTATTGCTTCAGCCCCTAACTCTTCAGTAATCCCTTTTTCCGGTTTTAATTTAGGATTGCCCACGCTCATTCCGTCATTAGGCCAATATAAATCATTAAATGTAGGCGCACGAAAAGATCGACTAATTAAACCGTGAAATTTTAAACTATCATTAAAGCTATAAAGCATGCTGAAGCTAGGATTAATTTCAGTATCCAGATTAGAGTAATCATCCAGACGAACGCTCAAATCAACATTTAACTTCTTATCTAATAAATCCAAGTGATTTTCCAGGTAACCGGAAATTACACTATATTCATGTTTTGCGCTTGTCGTGCTATCATTCATATTTTTTACATTACTAAATCCGCAAACCAATCTATATTTGTCTAATAATTGTTTATCAAATTGTAAATCAACCCCTCTTACAGTAGTAGCGTGAATATCTTTCTGGTTGGCGACCTCCCATATCTGCTGGGCGCCATTTTCCATAAATTCCAACCTGTCATAATTCTGATAAGCCTTAGCCAAGAACCCCGTCTGCTCATCCGGCTTAAAATTCCAACTAAAATCAAAAAAACGCTTCAGCGTATTCTGTTTATCATCTGGATCAAAAAAACTTATTGACCCTGGCGCGCCTACTTTACTTTTATAAAAACCAGAATTCAAAATTAAATTATTTTCGTTGTTAAGGTCATATCCTAATTTAAGATTACAATCTTTAGCATTTAGTTCGGAATTCTCCCTAAAACCTTGGGAACTTTGATATCCCCCGCTAATAAGGTAGGAAAACTTTGAGATATTTGCCCCGTATAACAGGCGCTCAACATAAGTCCGCGCAGTGCCAAAACTCGAATATGCCTCAACCTTCTGGCCTTGCTTAGGAGGACTTTTGGTAATAATATTAACCACTCCCCCCATTGCCGAGCTACCATATAAGCTTGAGCCAGGCCCATGCATAACCTCAACTCTGCTTATATTATCTAAAGGTATAGTTGACAAATCTACTTCACCATCCCTGGGGTTATTCAGCGGCCTGCCATCCATCAAAACTAAAACTTGAGCCGCGGTAGAGCCGCGCATTCTTATTGATTTTGTTGCATTTGACCCTCCATAGGTACTTATATTAACAGAGGTTAAATCGGTAAGAGCCCCGGCTAAATCTTGTGTTCCGCTTTTTTCTATATTTGCCGAGGTAACTACATCAACTGTGCGGCCGGTATCTCCTGAAGATTCTTCTACTCTAGAAGGGGTAACTACGATTTTATCTAATTCAATATCGCCTGCACTGGCAACACCCGATAAGACAAAAAACAATATTGCCGAAACAACTAGATTCTTTATATTTTTTTTCATTACAATCCTTTCTCTTTCTGCGAGAGTACTTACCTGCCAACAGGTGATCGACCGGGCTACTCCTTAAAATATCAGGTGTTTACCGTTGCGCAACAGCGCCTGGAATTTTACCAAGACTTCCTTCACCTATCCGGTTTTGTATCCTTAGAAATTTTAACCGTATTTTTTAATATCTAAAAACCAATGTTTCCAAAAACTTTCCTTAATTACAGGTTCTGCTTCTAATATTTCAATGGGCTTGCTGAATATCGGCCCATCAACCACTAAAGTATGAAATTCTCCTTTCTCCCCACAGGGACAAATTCCTTTATTCTTAAGTTCTTCAACCAGGCTTCTATCAATATAACGGCCAAGATATTCCTTGCCCATTACATCTGCCTTACAGCTAACAATAACTGCTTTAAATCCTGCTTTTAAAAAATCATCGATAATATTTTCTGTAGGATTATTCCAAAGTGGCTCTAATGCATTAATATTCAAATCTTTACATACCCGTTCAATCCAACTTTCATGCTCTAATAAATATATATCCCCGAACACCATCGAACCGATATCTTTGCCCCGCAGCTGGGTTACCGCAGCTTTAAATTCCTCCTCATATTTTTCCATATCCGGGCTAACTTCTTTTTGCGCCAAAGGAATCCCGATTAAATCCGCCTGATGCTTAAGCAACCTTCCCTCAATCCCATGAAAACATCCGCGCTTTGATTCCCGTGAGACAAAATTTAAAAGCAGCTTTACATCATACCCCTGCTGTATTGCCTTATAACAAGCCAAACAGCTGTCTTTACCTCCGCTCCAGGATGCTATTGCCTTTTGCTTATCCATTGATCACCCCTTGAACAAAACACAAAATTAATAAAGTAGCAACTTCTGTCAATTCAATTAGAGCTCCCAGCGTATCACCGGTTATTCCTTCGATCTTTTTACAAATAGATTTTCCAATTAAATAAATACAACCGGATATAGTTAATAAAATAGCCAATCCCGCTATGCTCAAAACTACAGATACGCAGATAATGACGACTATTGAAGAAATAATAAAGATTTTTAAGTTAATCCCTTCTATAAATAATTTTGCCTTGCCTTCCTGGCGCGCGTAAGGAAATAAATACATACAAAAAACAGCAGACCACCTACCTAAAACACACATCAATATTAAAGCTGCTGGTTTCAGCACAACACTCACAGACAGGAGCAAACCGGTCTTAAGAAGTATAATACTTATCAAGCTCAAAACGCCCATTACTCCGGTATGCGAATCCCGCATAATCGTAAGCATTTCTTCTTTCTCTTTACCACTTAAAAACGCATCTGCTGTATCACTTAACCCATCTAAATGCATTCCTCCGGTAAGAATAATTAAAACCACAACCAGGATTATGTTTACGGTCAACGGAAAAATACCCAAAGCCGTTAATAACATGTTTATACCAGTAAGTATTAATCCTAAAAATAAGCCGACAACCGGAAAGTAGATTAGGGACTTGGCTATTTTAACCTGGTTAAATTTTTTAATCTCTAGAGGCAGAATGGTTAGAAATTGCATTGCCAATAAAAAACTACTCATTCCTTTTTCTCCGATACATTAGCATTCTTAAAAGTAGCCATTTGCGTAAGGATCTTAACTGCTGCATCAGCCAAACCAATACCCAATGCCCCTCCTGTGCCTTCACCAAGCCGTAAATCCAAATCCATTAGGGGTCTTAAACCGATATGCTCTAAAATAATTTTATGGCCCTTTTCTACAGAATTATGCGCGGCGATCATATAATTTTTTACTTTAGGCTCAATTTTAAAAGCAACCAAAGCACTGGCTGCGGATATAAATCCATCAATAACTACAGGAATCTTATTGGCAGAAGCCGCCAGAATAACCCCTACAAGGCCGGCGATTTCAAATCCTCCTATTTTAGATAAAACATCAATAGGATCGGACGAATTAGGTTTATTAATAGAAAGAGACTTTTTAATCACCTCTATCTTATTTTTTAGTCCTCTATTATCTAAACCTGCCCCTCTTCCAACTACCTCTTCAACTTCTCTTTTAGTAAAACAGGCAGCGATTGCGCTGGCAGCAGTAGTATTACCAATGCCCATCTCCCCGGTTCCAATAATATTAACCCCAAACTTAAGCTCTTCTTTAAGTATTTCAATCCCCGCGCAAATGGCTTTTATAGCCTCATCCCTAGTCATTGCCGGACCCTTTGCCATATTTTTTGTTCCGTAATTTATCTTCTTAATCTTCAATTTCTGGTTGGCTTTTAGATCCACAACAACTCCAAAATCTGCGACCACTACCCGTGCATTAACATGCCTTGCTAAAACATTTATTCCTGCCCCACCATTTAAAAAATTGTAAACCATCTGAGCAGTTACCTCCCGAGGATAAGCACTTACCCCCTCATCAGTAACACCATGATCTGCAGCCAAGGTAAAAATAACCTTCTTTTCTAGCAAGGGATTATCTTTTCCGGTAATTCCACAGATTTGTTTTGCTAATTCTTCCAATCTGCCTAGGCTTCCTAAAGGCTTGGTCAAACTATCTAATCTTTCTTGAGTTTTCTTCATCATCAAGATATCGACCTCAGAGATTTCACCGATTATCTTTTTTATCCTTTCCAATTAGTTGCCTCCTTTTATCTTTAAAGGTATTCCGGAGACCATAAAAATTACCTCCTTGGCCTTTGCTGCGACAAATTGATTTACTTTTCCTGCGATATCACGAAAATCTCTTCCTAATTTATTTACGGGAACCAACCCCAGACCAACTTCATTAGAAACTATTATTATTTTTACTCTTTTTTTAACTAAAATAGACAATAATTCATCAAGCTCCTTAAAAATTTTTGGCTCCTTCTCTCCAGCTAAGATAAAATTAGAAACTAAAAGAGTTAGGCAATCAATTAAAATACATTCAAATTTATTATTTATCCCTTCTATTACTTTTTTTAAATTTCTGGGCTCCTCAAAAGTATCCCAATGCTTAGGCCTGGCTTCTTTATGCAACTTGATACGTTGACGCATTTCTTTATCTTGCCCCTGGCAAGTAGCAATAAAGGCAACTTTTTTATATCTTTTAGCAAGAGTCAAAGCATAGGAACTTTTTCCACTACGTGCTCCTCCTAAAATTAAAGTTATTTTATTCATTATTTACTAGAAAGATATTTTTTGTGATAAAATTTACTCAGCTTAAATTTCTTGTCCTTATACTCCACAACTGTAATACTTGAAGAGGCGGGTACATAACGCCAAAATTCACGATCCTTCTTTAATATATTACTTACGAATGCACCGATTACCCCACCGTGACAAACCGCGGCAATAGTTTTTCCGGAATTAATTTTAAATATCTTCTTTATAGTACCCACCACCCTTTTTTTAAAAATCTGCATAGGTTCTGCCCTAGGAATCCGAGCCTTATAAGGATTAGTTAACCAGTTTTTATAAACCTCGGAGTATTTTTTCATAATTTCATCATGCTTTAACCCTTCGAGTACGCCAAAATTAATCTCTCTTAAACCCTTCATCTTGGTAAATTTATGCCTTCCAAAGAGTATTGACCTGCTCTGGAGCGCGCGTTTCCTATCGCTACAGTAAATTTTATCAAATCTTAAACTTCCAAGACTCATGCGTAATTTAGCAACCTGGATCTTCCCTTGGCTGCTTAAAGACACATCCTTACACCCACAGTAACGGCCCTGCTTATTCCAAACGGTTATCCCATGGCGGATTAAAAAAAGCCTTGTCATTATTGATTATCTCCCGGAACCAAAACCACATTTGGCTTACCGGTAAGGGGATTATCATTAACTAAAACGATTGTTTTATACACCGCTTCGATATTCTGATAGGTTAAAACTTCCTGCGCAGAACCCTGCTTAAAAACAATACCCTTGTCTAGTAAAGCAATACGATTAGCATAGGCGCTGGCTAAATTTAAATCATGTAAAATCATTACAATCGTAAGGTTATCACGGCGATTAAGCTTTTTTAATAAATCCAAAATCTGCACCTGATGCCCGATATCCAAATGCGAAGTCGGTTCATCCAATAACAGAAGAAGTGGTTCCTGAGCTAAGGCGCGGGCTATAACCACTCTCTGGCGCTCACCAGCACTTAATTCATCGATATGCTTGTCTTTTAGGCTCAGGGTATCAGTGAGGGCAAGCTTACTAATAGCAATCTCAATATCTTTTTTAGTTTCAAATTGCAGCCTTTTTAAATGAGGAATTCTGCCCATTAAAACTAGTTCCATAACCGTAAAAGAGAAATCTGTTGAGATATCCCCAGATACAAAAGCTATTCTTCGACAAAATTCTTTTAAATCCATCCGCGCTATATTTTCATCTTTATAAAGAATCTCTCCGGCTTTTAAATTAAGCACCCGCGTTACCAGGCGTAAAAGCGTAGTTTTCCCTGAACCATTGGGCCCGATAATTACCAGAAAATCGCCTTGATTTACATTCAGAGTCAATCCCTTGATAATATCTTCTTTATAATAGCCACCGACTAAATTATTTATTTTCAGCAGAGCAGGCATTAAATCCTCTTCCCTTTTTTCAAAAGTATGATAAATACCGGCGTCCCGATTATTGCCGTAAGTACACCAATAGGAATTTCAACAGGCGCAAAAAGTGTACGCGCTAAAAGGTCACAGGCAACCATAAAGACCGAAGCAGCCAGACACGTCACCGGGATTAAAACTTTGTGGTTCGGGCCAACAACCAGGCGCATCATGTGCGGCACAATCAAACCGACAAACCCAATTATCCCGCAGATACAAATAAGGCTAGCAGTAATCAAAGCAGTAATAAAAATAAGCACCTTCTTTATATTCTGTACCTCTATACCCAAATGCCTTGCATCCTCTTCTCCCATGCTAATGGCGTTAAGATCCTGAGCAAACAGATAAATCACACATATCCCCAATACCACTGGAAATGCAACCAAAAGTAAAAGCTTATAATCAAAAACCTGCAGGCTTCCCCACAACCACCAGTTCATCTCATGCATTGCTTTATCCCCAAACAACGATACAAGAAATACTATTACCGAAGAAAAAGCAACAGAGATAATGACACCGGAAAGAATCAGAGTTTTATCCACAATCATACCTCTTTCACGGGATAGATTATAAACAATGATAATACTCAGACCTGCACCCAGAAATGCTGCCAAAGGCATATAAATCCTAGAAACTCCCAATATCATAGCACTAAGCGCCGCTAGGCCCGCGCCGCTTGAAGTACCCAATAAATATGGTTCAGCTAGTGGATTCCTTAATATTGCCTGAAGCGCTATTCCAGACACCGCCAGACCACTTCCCACAAAAATTGCCGCAACAATCCGTAATAAACGTAAATTAATAATCGTTTGGTTACCTTTGGATAAAAGATCGGGCAATGGAATGTTTACCGCACCTTTTATCAGGCCCAGAATTACAGCCACACAGAGTAGTAAAAATAAAATTAAAAGTTTTCTTCCAAGGCGCATAATTATCCTCTATTATTGGTACAATCTTTTATAAATTTGACTAAGCCCTTTGGTAATTCTTGGGCCGGGCCGAAGTAAAATATCCGGATCAATATCGTTGAATATCCGCCCATTCTTTACGGCATCGATTCTTTCCCAGCCAAAACGCTGTTTAATTAATTTTAAAGGAGCCTCCTTATCCATATACGCCAGGATAATGCATTGAGGATTAAGGCTAATTACACTTTCAGCGCTAAAACTGCAATATGGCCGTGGTAAATCATGAGCAATATTAATCCCTCCTGCTAGAGTAACTAACTCGTCAACAAAAGAGCCACCCGCCGCAGTCATTAATGGCTCATGCCAAATCTCAAGAAAAACTTTAATCCTTTTTCCCTGTGGAATAAGTTCTACCTTCGAAGTTACTGCCTGAATCTGGTTTCTCATCTGTTGAATCAATACAGTTGCTTGACTTGTTCTCTTGGTTATCTCTCCTATTTCTTTGATTGTTTTTAACAACTCTTCGACATTTACCGGGTCGGCGACATAAACATTAAGTTTGAGCTGTTTTAACTGTGTAATTACTGGCGCTTGCTCAAGGCCGGTACAAAAAATATAATCCGGCTTTAATGAAATTATCTTCTCAATATTAGGACTACTAAAATCCCCAATCCTGTTCTTGTTTTTTGCCTGCGCCGGATAGTTACAATACGAGCTTACCCCCACAATCTCTTCATCTAACCCTAAAGCAAAAAGTATCTCGGTTGTAGAAGGAGCAAGGCTGATATAGCGCGCATACGCAAAAGCCGTGGAGTAAAAAAATAAACCAAAAAATACGGCTAGAAAAATAGTTTTCTTCATAAAATAAAATACCCGAACCTGGTACTCCTGGTACCTGGATCGGGCTTCACCCTGATAATACTATGGCCCTTCCACGAGGCATTACTTTCTTTATACAGGCAGGTCTTCTGGCTTAAGTCTTATCCTACTTGCTGCGCCTTCCCATACTAATTTCCATAGTACAGTGGCTTTTATCTGCTAGCAGCTTTCGTCAACTTTTACAGCGGCGGGACCGCATCCGATTTCTGGCTTTGGCTTTTTTGTGCCAAACCATGGCCTTGTGGCCAAACGGATTTCCCTTAACCTGTATCACTAAATTGTCTTAATTACTTTAACACTCCATTCTAATTTGTCAATAAACTTTATCTTTTAGAACTCAATGCCTTTTCTTGCTCTAAAACCACGCTTATAATAATGCTTAATTTCCTTTATTTGGCTAACCAAGTCTGCGCATTTTACAATCTGCTCCGGAGCGCAGCGGCCGGTAAGAACCAATTCAATGCCTCTGGGAGTATATTTCATTAAATCCAGCACGTCTTTAATCTCGACCAACCTTAATTTCAGAGCAACGTTAATTTCATCTAAAATTATTAAGCGGTATTTCCTGCGGGAAATAATTTTTTTTACTTTTTCCAGGCCCTTATGAGCTAACGCAACATCGATTGCTTGAGGTTTATATTTTATAAAACAATTCCTGCCAAACTGTTCCACTTTTATATTTTTTATTTTCTTCAATGCCTTATGTTCGCTACAAAACCGGCCCTTTGTAAACTGCGCAATATAAACATTAAATCCTGCTCCGGCAGCACGTATTGCCAGGCCCAATGCCGCAGTAGTCTTACCTTTACCATTACCTGTGTAAACCTGAATCATTCAGAAAACACCTTTTCAAACATGCTTAGGGCTCCTTATAGAGTGCAGAATAATGAAACGCAGGAATCTTAAAGTATCGATAAAAGGATTTATCTGGCTTTTTTGCCCGGAATAAATAGTTTTAATCGGGATAGATTCGATTTTAAAACCGAGGCGCGCCGCCTTAATCAGAATTTCAGACTCAGTTTCATATTTAGAGGTTGATAAGTTTATTTTCTCAAGTAATTCTTTTTTTATTAAACGGAAACCACACTGAGTATCAGGAATATATTGCTTAATGATTAACGAAATTAATGCTGACATAAAACGATTAGTTATAACACGTAAGGCAGGCATGCCTCTAGTTGTGCTCATACGGTTACCAACAATCAAAGCGTTTTGAGAATCTTTAGCCTTATGGATAAATGCCGTAATATCATCGCATGAATGCTGGCCATCCCCATCCATACTTATCACTGCGTCAAATCCCTGAGCAATAACAAAATTATACCCCTTGATTAAAGAGGCGCCTTTGCCCATATTAATATCATTACGCAAAACCTTAGCGCCGCTTGAAAGTGCAATCTTTGCTGTATCATCCCTTGAGCCATCATCCACTATAATTACCTCAAGGCCTAATTTAGTTATCTGGCTAATTAAGCTGCCAATTGCCCTAGATTCATTATAAGTTGGAATAATTACACAGGTGCGCATAATTAGCTAACCCAGAATTTATGGAAAACATACCATTGTTCGGGATATTTACGGATATAATCTTCAATAATCTTCTTATAAACAGTAACTAATCCTGCCAAATCTTTTTCCCTATCTCCGGTAGGAGAAAATTCTATTGGTTTTTCAATTCTCAAAGTAAAACTATCGTCTGGATTCCTAAGCATGAAACCGGGAACAATCAAAGCCCCAGTCATTAGGCTTAAAGCTGCCGGCCCTTTCGGAAAATGCGTAGGTTTACCAAAAAAATCAATTACAATCCCTTTTTCAGTAAAATCCCGGTCCCCCACCAAAGCCACCATATGATTATTTCTGATTTCGGAAATACAGCTTCTGACAGCTTTTCCCATGGCAATAACCTTAACCCCTTTTCCATTCCTCTGCGTGTCGAAAAATCCATTAACTTTTTTGTTTTTATGGGGCAAGGCTACCACCCAAAAAGGATACTTTAATTGCGCGATAACCACTCCTCCAAGCTCCCAATTGCCTAAATGAGCAGTTAATACTATTGCGCCCTTGCCTTTAGACAAGGCGTCATCAAAATGATGCAAATTTTCCAACTTTATATTTTTATCTATATACTCAAGATCCAATTTTTCAAAACGGAAAAAATCTACCAGGTACTTGGCAAAATTTTGAAAAACCTTTCTACTAATCTTTCGTAAATCTCTAATCGGTTTATCCGGAAAAATAACCCTTAGGTTATTTCTTACAAATCTCCTATCACGGAATGCAAAAAAATAATGTAGGTCGGCTAAAAACATTGCAAAACAATAAACAAATTTTAGCGGTAAGTTTAAAGCGATAAATTGGCCAAAGCGGTAAAGATAATAATTTAGCACTATAGGCTCAAAAGAAGTTTAGCAATATCCATGCTGGCCTGCGGCTTGGCAATTTTTAAAGCAGCGCTTTTCAATTGCTCTAATTTTGTTTTATTTTCTAACAGTTCGTCGATAATCTTATGGACTACTTTAGGCTCATCCACTTTGATTGCTGCCCCTTTCTGGGTTAAAAAACTGGTGTTATTGACTTCCTGGCCGGGAATAGGTTTAACAATAACCATAGGCAAACCCATACTTAAAACTTCAGCAGTAGTAACCCCTCCAGGCTTAGAAATAATTACACTAGAAATCCGCATTAATTCATGGATATTCTGCACAAAACCAAACAAGTGAATATCTTTTTTATAATGCTTTATCTTACGCTTGAGAGACCTAAATAATTTCTTATTAATACCGGCGACAATCAGCTCGCAAAGATCATGATTACTTTTTTCAAGGGATCCAACGATAGTTTTAATAGGACCTAACCCCTGGCCTCCCCCCATAATTAATACCACTGGTCTTTGCTTATTCAACCCTAACTTATCAAAAATATGCCCAATATCCAGTTTCTGATTAAACTTGTGGTCGAATGGTATGCCATATGACCTAATCTTACCGGAGGCGACACCTTTTTTTTCTAGGCGAGCCGATACATCTTCGGAAGGAGTTATATAGTAATCTACCGTATCATAAACCCAATATGAATGCGGGATATAATCCGTTAATACCGCAACTAATGGTAAATTTACACTGTAGGTTTTTTTATAATCAGCAACCATCCCGCAAGGAAATGCCTGGGTACAAACAACTAAATCCGGATTAAAACTATCAAAAAGTTTTTTAAGTTTTGGCGAATTTGATTTATGGACACGCCGTTTGATATTTTCAAGCCCTTTAACTACGCTGGGATTATCATAAAGATAATCCCAAATCTTAGGAGTACGCTTGATTACCTCCATATAAATACGGTTAATCACTTTTTCCGATATCGGATTAGTGTAATTAAAAGCATTAATATTTAAGATTTCGGTATCCGGGCGCAATTGCTTAATTGCTTTTTCTATAGCCATAGTAGCGCTGCGATGGCCGGAAACCTCAGAAATATACATTAAGATTATACGTTTAGGGCGCATAGAAGTTAGATTCTGCCTTCCCTGCAGAGCTCTAGAAAAGTATCAGTAACACGGGGACAAAACTGCTTGCCGCTTAGAGACCTGATTTCATTAATTACATCCTTCTTGTCTAAGGCCAAGCGGTATGGCCGGTCAGTACTCATAGCATCAAAAGAATCTGCTACGGAAATTATGGAAGCAATCAAAGGGATCTGCTGGCCTTTTAAGCCTTCAGGATAACCTTGCCCATCAAAGCGTTCATGATGATATTTAACGCCCAGCATTGGCCCATCCAGCTCTTTAATCGGCTTTAGAATATTAACCCCAATCATAGGATGCTCTTTAATCCGATTACGCTCTCCCACTGTGAGATCGCTTCTTTTATTTAAAATATGCTCCGGCACTCCAATTTTTCCAATATCATGTAAAAGACTGGCAATATGCAAATTCTCTAAAAACTTTCCATCAAAATTATTCCTGGATTTATGCGCTATCCTTTTAGCAATCTCAATACTCAAATTTGTTACCCGGGTAGTATGGCCATGGGTATAATTATCCTTGGCTTCAATGGCCGCGGCCAAAGCAATGGTAGTGCGCACAAATAGCTGATGTTTGTGCTCCAATTCATTTTCTAACTCCTTAAATAGCTGGGCATTCCTGATAGCCATTGATGCATTGGAATTAAGAGCAATAAAAAAATCCAGCTCCTCATCAAGGAATTTCCTACCATTACTTTTTCCACCTAAAAACAAAAGCCCAAGCAACTGTTCACGAAAATAACTTGGGATACAAACATGGGTTTCCAAAAGTTCCATCTGGTAAAGAACCTGCCCTAACTGTTGCAATACTTCCTTCTTTAATTTTGCGTTTTTTAATACAGTTCTTGCTTGGTCATAAAGCAATACTTCTCTACCAAAAATAAGGCTGCTTTTATGCTCTTTAAAAAAACGTATCAATACATCATCTTTGTCAATACAAACAAGCCCTAAAGGAACTTTTTTGGACAAAGAACCCCTGGAAACCGTAAGTAGATATCCCTGTTTTTCCTTATCATACAAAAAGAAACTGGCGTGATTAATTTTGGTTTTGGCAACAATCATGCGCACAATCATCTTGATCAAAGAATCCGGATCATGAACAAGAATCATGTTTCTGGCTGCATTCTCTAGCTCTTTTTTATAATCAATTGCCATTTATCTCACCTATTCCTAAGTTTAATTATTATATAATGATAGCAAAGTGTGCATGCTGTTGCAATTAAAATCTTAGTTAAAAATAAGGGGATGGTTCTCTTGCTTAAGAGAACCATCCCCTTATTTTTAACGGAATCAGCTGCCGATTATTCTTCATCGATTACCGCTAGTGTCTGACCTGCCTCTACGCTATCGCCTTCACTATACATTATCTCAGAGATTATTCCAGTACAGGGGCTGGGTAAATTAAATGTAGTTTTATCTGTAGTAAGTTCAACCAAATCATCATTCTTACTTACTTTCTGTCCATCTTTAAAAAACCAATATGATACGGTAGCCTTAGTAATACCTTCGCCTAATTCCGGTAAAACGACTTTTACCATAAAAGCCTCCTTCCCACAAGGAAACACCCGCGCAATTCTTCGCCACCAGGCGAACACTGGCCCAATTCCATTAAGGGCCAGGTGCTCTTAATCACATACAACTTCATGTATTGATTCCGAAAGAGTAGGATGAGCAAAGATTATTGCGCGTATCTGACTAACGGTCAAATGCGCAGAAATTGCTACAGAGAAGATTGCAATTAATTCGCTAGCAAACGGGCCAATTATGCTAGCGCCGATTACTTCCTGAGTATCCCGATTGCTAATAACCTTGATAAATCCCTCAACCTCATCGATAATCCAGGCCATACCGCAAGCACGGAAATCAAACTTATAGGCCTTAACCGATATACCAGTAGCCACCGCCCTATCTTCATTCAAACCTACGCTAGCAATCTGTGGATCAGTAAATACACAAGAAGGCACAACTGAATTATCCGCTTTATGCTTATTATTCAAAACCATATTTTCAACCGCAGCTCTGCCCTGATAAGAAGCATAATGAGCCAGCATTATCCTAGAAGTACAATCTCCTGCAGCATATATATTGTCAACATTAGTTTTAAGGTAATCATCAACAATTATTCTACCATTTTCCAATTTTATCCCTAAACCTTCCAACCCTAAGCCTGAAGTATTAGGAGCCCTTCCTACACAAACCAAAACTCGTGAATAATTCTGTAAAGCCAAAGTTGCAATATCAACACCAGTAATCACTTCAATGGATTTTTTCCTAAATATAACTTCAATCTTTCTAACCACATCATTATCCTGTCCTGCTAATATATTAGGGATTTTCTCAGCTATAGCCACTTTAGAACCCAGAATAGAAAAAAGGCTGGCAAATTCACAACCAATTACTCCTCCACCGGCTATCAATAAAGAAGGCGGGATTTCTGATAAAGACAGAGCTTCATCGCTTGAGATTATTTTTTCCTTATCGAATTTTAATTGCGCTAATTCCAGCGGATGGCTTCCGGTTGAAATCAGTAGAAACTTGGCGCTAATTAAACGGCCATCGACTTTTATTTCATGAGGAGAAAGAATTTGTGCGGTTGATTGAATAAAATCAATACCCGAAAGATTGGCTCTCATACCTTGAGCAAGCTGATAAATAATTTTATTTTTTCTCTCTTGGATTTTTGTGAAATTAAACCGGGGATTATCTAATTCTATTCCAAAAGTTGATGATTTCTTAGTAAGCGAGAATACTTTTGCGCAGGCAATTAATGTTTTGGTTGGAATACAACCCTTGTTTAAGCAGGTTCCGCCGATATTATCGGACTCAATAAGGCAAACTTTTAACTTAAAATCCTTTGCCCTTAGAGCAGCGTTAAAACCCGCCCAACCTGCTCCAATAACAGCCAGATCATACATGGTATGGTTTATAATTGTGCTGCTGCCTGAGTAACAAGTTTGGCTGATTTGATCAGCTTAGCTTTTTCATCGACTGAAAGATCCAATTCAATAATCTGCTCAATGCCATTCTTTCCCAGGCGGCAGGGAACACCAAGGCAACTGTCATTAATACCATATTGGCCATTTAGATAACTACATAAGCCAATGATACGTTTTTCATCTTTTACTATTGTTTTAACGATTGCCGAAACTGCAGCTGAAGGAGCAAAAAATGCACTACCTGTACCAAGGCTGGCAACAATTTCAGCACCTCTTCCAACAGTACGGCTGACTAAAGTTTTAATTTTTTCATCATGAATAAACTCATCTAAAGGAACGCCTTTAACTTTTGTAAGAGCTGGCAAAGGAAGCATGGTTTCACCATGAGCGCCAATTACAAGCGCCTCAATATCCGTAACGGGTAAATTTAATTCACCGGCTATTAGGTTAACAAATCGGGCAGTATCCAAACTAATTCCCATGCCAAAAAGCTTACTAGGGCCAAAACCAGTAATCTTTAAAGCATAAAGAGTCATAATATCCAAAGGGTTAGTTACCACTATAACAATTGCTTGTTTTGCCAGTTCTTTTATATTTAAACATACCCCTTTTAAAATCTGCGCATTCTTAACTAGCAATTCTTCGCGGCTCATCCCAGGTTTACGCGCCAGGCCTGCAGTAACTACTATAATATCTGAATCCTTTATTCGGCTGATATCATCACTGCCAGAAATATTGTAATTATACCTTAAAAGCGGCCGGGCATCCTCTAAATCCAATGACTTTCCGTACGCTAAACCCTTCACCACATCAATAAGCAAAACATCGCCCAATCCATCCTGGGCGATGCGCATTGCCGTTAAGCTACCAACATTACCCGCACCGATAATTGATATTTTCATCCTAAATATCCCTTTTAACAAATCTAAAACTGGAATCTTGGGACCGTTTCTATTTTTCTAAATTTAGAAAAATAGAAACGGTCCCGTGTTTTCTAAAATCTAAACAAGCTGTAAGCTTAAGGCTTATCACTTATAACTTATGCCTTATTTAATTTTTTAACCTTCTCAATAATCGCATCAGCCATCTGCGCAGTACCTACAGCAGTTGAATCAAGCGGATCATTTTTTAAATCGTATGTTACAAATTTACCTTCACTAATTACCTCTTTTACCGCCTCTTCTAATTTATCTGCCGCCTTAGCTTCATTAATATACCGCAGCATCAAAACCCCAGATAAAATCATAGCCGTTGGGTTAACCTTATTCTGACCCTGATATTTTGGCGCAGATCCATGTACTGCTTCGAAAACCGCAATATCAGAACCGATATTGGCCCCCGGAGCAACCCCTAAACCACCAACCAAACCTGCGCAAAGATCTGAAATTATATCTCCATAAAGATTGGGCAACACCAAAACATCATAATTATGCGGCTTCTGTACTAGCTGCATGGTAATATTATCTACAATAGCTTCTTCAAAAATTATCTTTTCTTTATAATTTACTGCGACTTCCCGGGCAACTTTTAAAAATAGTCCGTCGGTAAATTTCATGATATTTGCCTTATGCACACAAGTAACTTTTTTACGCTTATTCTTTAAAGCATACTCAAAAGCAAACTTTACAATTCTTTCTGAGGCAAATTTAGAGATAGGCTTGATAGTTATTCCGGAATCCTGACGAATTATCCGCTTGGTATCTTTTTGAATCTGAGCAATTAAATTTTTGGTTTCAGGCTTACCTTCTTCAAATTCTATACCTGCGTAAAGATCTTCGCTATTTTCCCTAATAATGACCAAATCGATATCTTTAAAAATACTTTTTACTCCTAAATAACTTTTTGCCGGACGCACGCATGCATAAAGATCTAAAGCCTGCCTAATAGCTACATTTACCGATCGAAATCCAGTGCCAATAGGGGTAGTAATCGGGCCCTTAAGAGCGACTTTATTCTTCCTGATTGAATCTAATGCGCTCTGTGGCAAGAGCTCTCCCATTTTCTCCAAGGCGACACTTCCTGCAAGCACAGTATCCCATTTAATCTTAACTCCCGTAGCGTCAATACATCGAGTAGCTGCAAGAGAAACTTCCTGGCCAATACCATCTCCGGGAATCAAAGTTATTTTATATTCCATCTAAATTTTAAGTTCTCCATGCTTCTTATAATAATTAGTTATTCCGCCTTCAGCCAATAAATCCTGCATAAATTTAGGTAAAGGTTTAATCTTTAAATCAATGCCTTTGGTTAGATTCTTCACCAAGCCTAAATTTAAATCAATTTCCAGCTGGTCATGCTCATCAATTTTACTGGTATCAGTTTCAATTAACGCTAAACCGATATTAAAACTATTACGGAAAAATATACGCGCAAATTGTGGTGACAATACCGCCACAATCCCTGCCTCTTTAATTACCAAAGGAGCCTGTTCACGGCTTGACCCCATGCCAAAGTTATTACCTGCTACAATAATTGTTTTACCCGGAATAATCTTTTGAGGAAAATTCGGATCAATATCTTCCATAATATGCTTAGCCAACTCCTTCATATCCGTAATCGCAAACTTATATCTTCCGGAAATAATAAAATCCGTATTTATATTGTCCCCTAATTTTACGCTAGTTCCTGCAATACTCATAGCTGTTTGAATTCTTCCCTATTCTTTACCTTAGACATAGCCATATCTAAAGTAATCAACCCTTTCTGAGTCAACTCCTTAAGACAGCTATCCATGGTATTCATACCATATTGTAAGCCAGTCTGCATCATTGTCGGAATCTGTTCAATTTGTTGTTCACGGATAAGGTTGCGAATACTAGCCGTTGCTATCATCACCTCCGTAGCCAATACCCTGCCCTTCCCTGAGGCATGCGGAAGCAAAAGCTGTGAAATTACTCCTTGCAAACAATCGGAAAGTTGTAATTTAACCTGCGTCTGCTGATGCGGAGGAAAAACATCGATAATCCTAGAAATAGTTTGCGGGGCATCTGGGGTATGCAAAGTAGCCAAAACAAGGTGGCCAGTTTCAGCTGCCGTCAGCGCAGTTGAAATAGTTTCTAAATCACGCATCTCTCCTACCACGATAACATTGGGATCTTGTCTAAGGGCATGGCGCAGGGCATCAGCAAAAGAATGTGTATCCGAATAAACCTCTCGCTGTTTAACTATGCTCTTCTTATTGGCATAAATAAATTCAATCGGGTCCTCAATACAGGTGATCATGCATTCCCGCTCGCCGTTAATAAGATCAATCATCGCCGCCAAAGTAGTGGTTTTTCCCATGCCAGTAGGACCAGTTACTAAAACCAAACCATTTGGCCTACGAGCTAAATCAGATATAATTTTTGGTAAACCTAATTTTTCCACAGCAGGAATCTCTCTGGGGATACGGCGAAATGCCGCCTCAACTGAACCTTTTTGTAAATGGACATTCACTCGAAAACGGTCTAAATCAGGCAGGGCAAGAGAAAAGTCGAGTTCCAGTTCACGCTCGAAAATCTCTTTCTGGGTATTAGAAAGAACGCTATAAATCATTTTCTTTAGGCTCTGCTTATCTAATTTTTCCAGTTGTGTACGCAATAATCTACCATCGACTCGTAAAACCGGAGGTTCATTTTCCGTAATATGTAAATCCGAAGCTCCGTTTTCATTACACATCAAAAGTAAATCGCGAATTTCCATAAAATACCTCCTTATCCTGAAAGGGTATTACTTAAAATAAACTCTGGGGTCAGTTATAAAACCGGTCAGCGCAGAAGCTGCTACTGTAGCCGGAGAAGCTAAATAAATAAATGCCGCAGGATTGCCCATCCTGCCTTTAAAATTACGATTAGCAGTTGAAATCACTACTTCTCCATCGCTAGGAATTCCGTTATGCGTTCCTACGCAAGGGCCACAACCTGGAGCTACAATACAAGCACCAGCTTTAATAAACATCTCGACTAACCCGAGCCTTAAAGCCTCCAGATAAACTTCACGTGAGCTGGGAGCAATAATTAATTTGACTGCCGGGGAAACTTTTCTTTTATTTAAAACTCTTGCCGCAACCACAAGGTCATCTATTCTGCCATTAGTACAGGTCCCCAAGAAAGCCTCATCAATTTTTACCTTATTCAGAGAAGTAACCTCTGCGGTATTATCTACACTATGCGGCATAGAAACCATCGGGCCAAGCGTAGAAACATCAAATTCGTAAACACTCTCATAGATAGCCCCTTTATCCGCCGCAATACTTTCAATACGCACTCCTTTGGCAATTCTAGGTTTTAACCAAGTAACAGTTTTTTTATCAACCGGCATAAAGCCTGCTTTTGCCCCCATTTCAACTAACATATTAGCAATAGTAAAACGCCCATCCATTCCCATATTATCAATCACAGGGCCGTAAAATTCAACTGCTTTATATGTGGCTGCGTCGCTTTTTAAATTACCGATTATATGTAAAATTACATCCTTAGCAAAAACGCCACTTTTAAGCTTACCCTGAACTATAATTTTTATAGTTGCAGGAACCTTAAACCAATTCTTCCCTGTAGATAAAGCTATAGCTAAATCCGTCGACCCTACACCGGTAGAGAATGCGCCAAGGGCTCCATAAGTACAGGTATGGGAATCCGCTCCTAAAATCAGATTCCCGGGAAGGATTTTGCCGGATTCAGGAATAACCTGATGGCATACTCCACAACCAATATCAAAAATCTCTGTCTTAAAATCCCGTGAAAAATCGCGCATCTTCTTATGTACACGAGAAACCCCTTCACTAGGGCTTGGAGAGCTATGGTCAATTACCATACAAAATGAAGTCTTTAATTTCTTTATACCCAGCTCTTTAATGCGATCAATTATTATCGAGGAGGTACCATCCTGGCCAAAAGTAAAATCTACTTTACAAACAGCAAAGTCACCCGCCTTCAAATCTTTACCGGCATGTTTACTTAAAATTTTTTCTGCAATTGTCTTGGCCATAAAATAACTTTAGTTTTAAGCTATAAGTCGTAAGCTTTAAGCTTAAAACTTTCGACTTACAACTTACAGCCTATTTATATTTTCTTTAACCAACCCTCTATCCTATCCATTCCTTTTTGTAATTCTTCAATACTTGTGGCAAAACTTATCCTAATATGATCATCCATTCCAAAGCTGCATCCTGGAATTACGCTTACATATTCTTCCTCCAGCAAGCGCTTAGCAAAGGTTAAAGAGTCAAGGCCTGTTTTAGATATATCACAAAACATATAGAACGCTCCAAACGGCATAGAAAAACTTAGCCTCTTAACTTCCCGAAGCCTTGCAGCCAAATAATCTCTCCTTTTGGCAAACTCAAGGCATAATTTATGCGTGAAATCTTCCGGAGCACTCATTGCTGCCACCGCTGCCTTCTGAGCAATAGAATTCGGATTAGAAGTTGTATGATCCTGCAGATTGGAAATAGCATTTGCAATATCACTGGGAGCCCCCAGGTAACCGATACGCCAACCAGTCATCGAATGGCTCTTAGATAAACCATTGACCGTAATGGTTAAATTATAAATATCTTTATTTAGACTGGCAATAGAATTATGTTTTAAACCGTCAAAAGTAATCTTCTCATAAATCTCATCGCTGATCACAAAAATATTTTTAGCCACACAGATTTTAGCGATAGCTTCCAAATCCTGCCGGTCATAGACAGAACCGGTCGGATTCGATGGGCTATTAAGAATAAGGATTTTGGTTTTTGCAGTAATATGCTTGGAAAGATCAGCTGCAGAAATTTTGAAATTATTTGCGGAGATTGTTTTTATAAAACGCACATTTGCCTCGCACAGATTTACCATCTCAGGGTAACTTACCCAATAAGGCAGGGGAATAAGTGCTTCATCACCACGGTTTAGAAGCACCATCAACGCATTAAAAATGCTATGCTTTGCTCCATTGGAAACGATGATCTGATCCGGAGCATATTCCAAAGAATTATCTTTTTTAAATTTCTGACAAATAAGTTTTTTTAATTCGGGTATGCCTGTGGTAGGAGTATACTTGGTGAATCCTGAATTTATTGCCGCAATTGCCGCATCTTTTACAAAGTCAGGGGTATCAAAATCAGGTTCGCCGGCGGCAAAACTAACAATATCCTTACCCTCGCTTTTAAGTTTCTTAGCTTTAGAGGTTATCGCCAGCGTTGAGGAAGGATTTATTTTTTTCAGCCGCTCAGCAACTCTAGTATCTATTTTCATAAAAGTTTTTCTTATACCCCCCACACTATCTGTACTCTAACGAAATTTAATATACAGCTATTGTGAAGATGAATTTACAAAGAATCACTTTTCTTTCTAAAAATGGTTCTTAAACCACCCATGAATTTCTTCTGCGGCTTCTTCGCATCAAGCGGATTCTCTTTAACTACCTCTTTAGTTTCCTTTTTCGGCTCTTGAGTGATTTTGTCATCCTTGACTTCTTCCGTTACCTGGGCTACTTGAGGCTTTTTCTCTTTTGCCTTCTTAGGTTCTTTTCTCTTTAACTCAGTAAGCTCAAAAATAACCAATTCCGCATTATCTCCTCTACGTTTACCCAATGGAATAATCCGAGTAAAACCACTTGAGCGCCCCGTAAACCGCGGCCCAATTTCAGTAAAAAGTAGATTCACCAGCTTATGTTCACCTAAAACCCTTTGCGCCTGTCTACGGGCAAAAAGCGTATTTCTCTTAGATAAAGTTATAAGCTTATCGACCATTTGTTTAGTAGCTTTGGCGCGAGTCAAAGTAGTTTTAATGCTTTGACAGATTATCATGTTTTTGGCCAAACTCTTTATTGTTGCATCATGCCAACTGGTAAAACGGCCAAGCTGCATCCTTTTCTTTGCGTGACGCATTTTTTAACCTTTCTTCATTTTCTTAGGATCAACCTGCATCCCTAAACTAACCCCCATACTCATAAGAAGCTCTTGAATTTCGGTAAGAGACTTCTTACCAAAATTTTTAAAGTTGAGCATCTCATCTTCGGTTCTTTTAACCAGGTCAGCAATAGTTTTAATTCCGGCTTCTCGTAAACAATTTGAGCTTCTCACTGAAAGTTCAAGCTCAGAGATTGGCAACCTTAGTTTTTCATATAAAGCTGCATCTTCTTTAGTCATCTCCGGCTCTTCTTCTGCGATATCTTCAGGCAACTGGCCAAAGCTGACAAAGATATCTAAATGCCTTTGTAAAATGTTGGAAGCATAAAGCAAAGCATCTTTAGGGTTAATACTGCCGTTAGTCCAGATCTCAAGGATCAATTTATCATAATCCGTGCGCTGTCCTACACGCGTATTCTCCACATAATAATTAATCTTCTTAATAGGAGTAAATATCGAATCAACTACAATAAAACCTGCAATTTTATCTTCTTTATTATTCAACTCAGCCGCAACATAACCCCTGCCACGCGATACTTCCATTTCTATATTGAGCTTGGTATCCTTGGTAAGGGTAGCAATATGAAGCTCTGGGTTAATTATCTCAATGGTCTCATCTGTTTGAATATCTTTAGCCTTAACCTCACCCTTCTTATCCGCTTTTAAATAAATTGTTTTGGGGATCTTGGAATGAGAATTTAAAACTAGGCTTTTGATATTCAAGATGATTTCAGGGACATCCTCAAGAACCCCGGCAATCGTAGAAAACTCATGAGAAGCACCAGCAATTTTAATTGCAGTTACAGCACTTCCTTCGATAGATGAAAGTAAAACTCTTCTTAAAGAGTTACCCAAAGTTACGCCATAGCCTCTTTCAAAAGGAGCTGCTTGGAACTTTCCATATGTATCAGTATATGTTGACTCATCGCACTCAAGTTTTTTAGGAAACTGAAAATCTCTCCATTTTATCCCCATATTACCCCCCTGATTATATTTAATAAACCTGCTTAATTAATGCCTGATTATTTAGAATACAACTCGACGATCAACTGCTCCTGTATCTGCTGCTGGATATCGCCTTTTTCAGGAAGCCTCAAAACTTTGGCTTTCATATCGGCTAAGGTAAACTCAAGCCAACTAGGAACAGTTCTGTCTTTAGAAAGCTCCAGATTATCTTTAAGTTTAATTTTGGCTTTATCCTTAGCTTTGATCTCAACCACATCATCTTTATCAACTAAAAATGACGGAATATTTACTCTACGGGAATTAACCGCGACCCAATTATGCCTAACGATCTGGCGGGCCTGCGAACGCGAAATTCCCAGCCCCATACGAAAAATCACATTATCAAGCCTACGCTCTAACAATTGCAGAAGAACCTTACCGGTTACGCCTTTAGTTTTTGAAGCAATCTTAAAATATATGCGGAATTGTTTTTCCAAAACCCCGTAAATCCTCTTAACCTTCTGCTTCTCTTTTAGCTGTACTCCGTAGTTAGAAAGCTTCTGCCTTCTGCCTTCACCATGCTGGCCCGGCGGATATGCTCTCTTGCTAGCCGCGCATTTTTCAGTCTGGCACCTTGTCCCTTTTAAAAATAATTTTTCACCCTGCCTACGGCATAACCTACAAACTGCACCAATATAACGGCCCATAAATTAAACTCTCCTTTTCTTCTTGGGACGGCAACCATTATGAGGAATAGGAGTAACATCTTTAATCAAAGTTACGACCAATCCTGCTGCCTGAAGCGCCCGAATTGCTGACTCTCTGCCAAAACCCGGCCCCTTCACATAAACTTCCAACTCTTTAACCCCTACCTCTTTAGCTTTTCTGGCAGCATCAGTTGCTGCAAGTTGCGCGGCAAAAGGAGTGGATTTCTTAGAACCACTATAACCTACTGAGCCTGGAGCACTCCAAGCCAAAACATTACCTTGTTTATCGGTTATAGTAATAATCGTATTATTGAAACTTGCCTGAATATGGGCAATACCGCTGGTTATGCCGCGAGCAATTTTTTTCTTCTTTGCGTTATCTTTTGTCGCCATTTTATTTTATCTCCTTGTCTACCTAGACAACACCCGCGCAATACCAATTAGCGCGGGGTGTATATTACTTTCCCGCCTGCTTTGCAGCTTTTGGTGCGCTTTCAACCTTCTTAATAGGCGCCAAATTTACTCTCTTCTTGCCTTTTCTGGTACGCGAATTTGTACGTGTACGCTGGCCACGAACAGGAAGGCCCTTTTTATGGCGCATCCCCCTCCAAGAACCAATATCCATCAAGCGTTTAATATTCTGTGAGATATCACGACGTAAGTCACCTTCAATCCTCAAAGATCCTTTCTGAAGAATATTAGTAATACGCGATACCTCCTCTTCAGTTAAATCCTTGGCCCTCTTATCAGGGCTAATCCCTGCTTCTTTTAGCACAACATTTGAAGTTGCCCTGCCTATTCCATATAAATAAGTAAGCGCTATCTCAATTCTTTTTTCTTTAGGTATATCAACACCGATAATTCTTGGCATATGAACTCCTTGAGCACTGAGTAAAGGCCTTAAAAAGCCTAGCCTTGCCTCTGTTTATGTTTAGAAGTCACGCAAATTACACGCACAACCCCTCTTCGTTTTATTATTTTACACTTATCGCAAATCTTACGGATCGACGCTTTAACCTTCATTCTGCTACGCTCCTAACATTAAATTTATGGTAGAGCTCCGCAGGAATAGTTCCTTCGAAGCCACACCATTGCTTTAAATATCTATTGGCGAAGAAAAACATTTATCTCACCCTAAAAGTAATTCTCCCTCGGGCCAAATCATAAGGAGAAAGTTCTAATTTTACTTTATCACCCGGAAGAATCCTGATGAAATTCATACGCATCTTTCCCGAAACATGCGCTAAAACTACATGCCCATTTTCAAGCTCTACCTTAAACATAGCATTAGGCAGCGCTTCAATAATCTTACCCTCAGTTTCAATTAGTTCTTCTTTTGCCATTTACTTTGTCAGTACTACTGGCCCTTTATCGGTAATCGCCACAGTATGCTCAAAATGGGCTGATGGAGTGCCATCTTTAGTCACTGCTGTCCAGCCATTCTCAAGAATAAGACATTCCCAGCTTCCAACATTAATCATTGGTTCAATTGCTAAAACCATACCGCTTTTTAAAAGAACTCCCAAATGAGGCCTACCAAAATTAGGAATCTCCGGATCTTCATGTAATGCAGCCCCAATACCATGGCCCACAAACTGCCTAACTACGGAAAATCCCTGCGCCTCTGCAAAACTTTGAATACTATGAGAAATATCAGTTAAATAGTTACCTACCCGCGCCTGCGTAATACCAATTTCTAACGATTGCTTGGTTATTTCAATAAGTTTTATTTTAGCCTGATCTGCCTTACCTACTGGCAGCGTTACTGCCATATCCGAGAAATAACCCTGATAGTTTACTCCTAAATCTATACTTATGATATCCCCTTCCAAAATCACTCTTGGACCAGGAATACCATGAACAACCTCTTCATTTACAGAAACACAGGCAGTTGCCGGAAAACCTTTATACCCCTTAAAAGCTGCAATAGCCTTTTCCTTAAGAATTAATTCTTCGCTCAAACGATCGATATCTAAGGTAGTAATCCCTGGCTCTACGATATCCTCTATCCTGCGCATAACAGCTGCCAAGATCTTACCTGAACGCTTAAGCATCTCAATTTCACTTGGAGACCTCAAACAGATCATTTAATTTTTCGTACTTAATTTAATAATCTGCTCCAGAACCACCCCAGGATCTAAATCGGCATTCAAACTGTGCAGCTTTTTTACCTGGTTGTAATACTCTATCAAAGAAGCAACTTCATTTTTATAAACTTCAAGGCGCTTGCGCACCGTTTCCTCATTATCATCAGAACGCTGATATAAAGACCCCTGGCAACTATCGCAAACTCCCTCTTCTTTAGGAGGCATATTAATTACATGAAAATTCGCCCCGCATTTAGAACAAACTAACCTTCCGGTAAGCCGCTTAATAATTACTTCATCGCTTGTATTCAAATAAACTACTAAATCTACCGCTAGTTTCTTTTTACTTAAAATCTCATCTAAAGTCTTAGCCTGAGACAATGTCCTGGGATATCCATCTAAAATAAAACCTTTTTTTATATCCGGATTATTAAAACGTTCATCGAGCATTTTTGCCACTAAATCATCCGAAACAAGTAAACCCTTATCCATAATACCTTTGGCCTGTTTACCAAGGGCAGTGCCATCTTTGACATTCTGTCTTAAGATATCTCCGGTAGATATATGCGGCAGGCTCAATCTTTGCGCCAATCTTTTTGCCTGCGTGCCTTTACCGGCCCCAGGAGGGCCTAAAAGTACTAAGTACATTATCTTCTTCCTCTAATTTGGCCGCTTTTTATAAAACCTTCGTAATGATGCGTCAATAAATGCGATTCAATTTGCTTTAAAGTATCTAACATAACCCCGACAATAATCAAAACGCCTGTGCCCCCAAAAAATGAAGCTACCAAGTATGGAACTTTTAGCCAGGCCATAATGAAATCCGGAAAAATAGCAATTATTGAAATAAATGCCGCTCCTGCTAAAGTAATTCTAGTCATAACATAATCAAGAAACTCAGCGGTTGGTGCACCCGGCCTAATTCCGGGGATAAAACCTCCATATTTTTTCATGTTCTCAGATAAATCATTAGGATTAAAAACAATAGCAGTATAAAAATAACAAAAGAAAATTATCAAAAGAGCATAAACTATTGAATAAAGTATTTGCCCGCGAATAAGGTTCTGGGCTAATTGTTGAAAAGCCGGATTCGGAATAAAAGAAGCCAGGGTCGCCGGAAATAGAATAATTGACTGTGCAAAAATAATCGCGATAACTCCGGAAGTATCTACCTTAAGCGGTATATAGGTGCTCTGTCCTCCGTAAATCTTACGGCCAACAATTCTACGGGCGTATTGCACGGGAATCTTTCTTATTCCCTGTGTAATCATGATTACCGAAAAAACTACCACCACCAATAAAACTGCCATGATTAAAAGAGTAATTGGTTGAATCTGCCTGCGGCTTGGAGCAAACGGTGAAATTAGAACAAATAGCTGGCTAAGTGCCGTAGGAATCCTTGAAATAATACCAGCAGTAATAACTAAAGAAATTCCATTGCCAATACCCCGTTCCTGAATCTGCTCTCCTAACCACATAATAAAGATCGTCCCGGTAGTAAGAGTCAGGACCGTTAAGATCCGAAATCCCCAGCCCGGATGCATAACAATCTGCAAACCTTCAAAACGCGCCGGATTCTCAAGCCACAGAGCTATAAAATATGATTGTATAACCGACAATAATACTGTTCCGTAACGCGTAAACTGATTTATTTTTTCGTATCCGGATTTCCCTTCTTTTGCCATTTTCTCAAAAGCCGGAATAACTGCAGTAAGTAACTGCATGATAATGCTTGATGATATGTACGGCATTATCCCTAAGGCAAATATAGTCAAGCGTTCCATAGCACCACCGGAAAACATATTAATTATGCCAAAGAGCGTACCGCCTTGAGTCTTAGAGATACGGTTAAAAAAATCTGCAAGTGCTGCGCCGTCTATACCAGGAGTAGGGATATAACATCCTACGCGATAAACTGCAATAAGCGCGCCTGTTATAATTAAACGTTTTTTTAAATCCGGAATCTTAAACGCATTAATTAGTGCGTTAAACATTTATTGATTACTCAGTAAGATTTCTGCTTTTCCGCCGGCGTTGACAATTTCACTAGCGGCGCGTTTTGAAAAAGCATGCGCTTGAACAATCACCGCATTCTTAATACTGCCATTGCCTAATATCTTAATTAACGCAGATTCATTTCGAATTAAACCATTTTTCTTTAAAATAAGCGGGGTAATTGTGGCTTCCTTAATTGCGTTTAAGTCATTCAGTTTAACGATCTGGTAAACTTTCTTGAAATTACTCACAAATCCGCGTTTGGGCATCTTACGGATAAGCGGAGATTGGCCACCCTCAAAACCTAAATAAAAATGCCGTCCTGCACGCGAAGTTTGCCCTTTACTTCCGCGGGTTGAAGTCTTACCATGCCCGCTACTTGAACCTCGTCCTAAATATTTTCTCTTTTTGTGTGAACCAAACGGCCTCTTCAGATTATATAAAGAAACCCCGCTTATTGAAATTTTTTGTTGAATCTCTTTAGCTGGTTTAGCAGAAACTTTTTTAGCCACTGCTTTCTTAACGGACACTTTCTTAACTACTGATTTTGTAACTGGTTTTTTTTCTTTCATTTTAAATTTTTAAGCCTTTAGGCTTATTAATCCCTGCATCGTAGCCTTGATAACATTAATCGGATTATTTGATTTTAAACACTTAGTGAGTATATCTTTAATACCAGCCGCTTCACAGATTGCACGTACCGGCCCTGCTGCAATAACACCTGTACCTTCAGAAGCAGGTTTGAGCAGGACACTTGCCGCTCCAAATTTACCAACAACCTCATGAGGAATAGTTGCCCCCTCCAGAGGGATTTTATACAGGCTTTTTTTAGCTTTCGTCAAAGATTTCCGAATAGCTTCGGCGACTTCATTGGCTTTATCTAAAGCAAAACCCACTCTCCCTTTAGTATCGCCAACAACCACTAAAGCACTAAAATGCAATTTCTTTCCACCCTTGGTTACCTTAGTAACGCGGTTTATGCTAATAACTTTCTCGATCAGGTCTGTTTGCTGTCCAATATTTAATTCACGCATAATTTAAAACTCCATTCCACCTTTTCTTAATGCATCGGCAAAAGATTTAACCCTTCCATGATAAAGATACCCTGCCCTATCAAAAATTACTTTGCTATATCCTTTTTCCTTTGCTTCTTTAGCAAACAACTCTCCAAAAATTTCCGCCGATTTAATATTTCCGGCGCTGGTAAATTTCTGTTTTGCCCCCTTATCTTTGGTAGAGAAAGAAAATAATACCTTACCCGCCGTATCATCCAAAAGCTGAGCGGAGATGTTTTTCAGAGAACGATGCACAACCAACCGTGGCATCTCTTTGGTACCCAACATCTTCATTTTAATTCGTTTATGCCTCTTTAGCCTTAACTCTTCTTTTTTTCTCATTTTATTTAGCACCGCCAGTTGCCTGCGCCTTACCCACCTTCTTCTTTACCTGTTCTCCTACAAAACGAATCCCTTTACCCTTATAAGGCTCAGGAGGATAAATTGCGCGTATTTCAGTTGCCACTTCCCCTATTAACTCCTTATCTATGCCTCTTATGACTAATTGAGTGGGTTTAGGAGTTTCGATTTTAATACCTGCGGGAATTGTAAAATTCACCGGATGCGAAAATCCTAAGGCCATATTTAATTTATCCCCAGCCACCGCAGCTTTAAATCCCACGCCGATAATCTCTAGCTCCTTAAGATAACCTTCAGTTACACCTTTAATCATATTCACAATAAGAGCCCGGTATAATCCATGCATAGATTTATCCAACTTAGTATCCGCTACTCTTTTAACCAAAAGTTGATCATCTTTAATCTCAACACTAATCCGATCAGAAAGTTTACGGTCAAGCTTACCCTTAGGCCCCTGGACCAAAACTACTCCATCTTTGACTTCTATTTTTACATCTTTAGGTATTGTTACCGGTTTTTTCCCAATCCTAGACATTTATTTTCCTTTGCCCACAAGGGCATACCCGCGTAATTCCTTATAAACGCAAAGTGTTACCAGATATAGGCGATAACTTCCCCGCCCACACCAAGTTCTTTAGCTTCTTTATCAGTGATAACGCCTTTCGAGGTAGAAACAATCGCCAACCCTCTGCCCCTCAATACTGCGGGAACCTTCTTGCCTCTTACATAAACCCGCAAACCCGGCTTTGAAACACGCTTAATATTACGGATCGCCGATTTTCCCGCATTATATTTCAGGTAAACTCTCACCATGCCTTGTTTCTTATCTTCAATCAATTTAAAATTATCAATATATTCATTCTTCTTAAGAATAGCCATAATTGATTTTATATTACCAGAAGCCGGAACATCAACCACATCCCTTTTAATCAATATAGCATTACGTATGATTGTAAAAACATCTGCAATTAAATCAGTTCTTGACATTTAACTCTCCTTCCGCACAAGCGGAACACCGGCGCAATCCCGCTTAGCGCCGGGTGTAACTTACCAGCTGGCCTTTTTTACGCCGGGGATAAGCCCCTGCCAAACCAGCTCCCTAAAACATATACGACAAAGTTGAAATCTTCTTAAGTATCCACCACTTCTTCCACAAATTGAACAACGGTTGTATTTACGAGTTGAAAACTTAGGCGCTCTTTTCCATCTTGCGATCTGTGAATTCTTTGCCATTTTTTATTTTTCTTCCTTAGCCTTAAAAGGCATACCGAAATATTTCAATAGGCTCCTTGCTTGTTCGATATTTTTAGCGTTCTTGATTACAAAAGTAATATCCATTCCTTGGGTACGGGTAATTTTATCATATTCGATCTCAGGAAATATAATCTGCTCACTTAAACCCAAGGTATAATTAAACCCTTTATCAAAGGAATCCCGGGAAACCCCTTGAAAATCACGAATACGAGGAAGAGCGATATTAAGCAGCCGATCCATAAACTCATACATCATCACACGCCTTAAAGTTACTTTGGCGCCAACCGCTTGGCCCTCTCTAACCTTAAAATTTGCAATTGCTTTTTTTGCGCGTCGGATAATCGGTTTCTGCCCAGTTATATTTCCCAGCTCTTCGACTGATTTCTCTAATAATTTAACATCCTGAGTACCTTCACCAATACCCATATTCACCACAATCTTATCAACTGCAGGAACTGCCATTTTATTTTTTAATTTAAAATCTTCCATTAATTTCGGAACAATTTCATTACGATATTTTTCTAGTAGTCTAGGTATCATCTTATAATGCCTCTTTACATGCTTTACAAAATCTGGATTTGGTTCCGTCTTTTAAAGTCAAAGCTCCTACACGCGAAGGCTTTGAACAATGCTTACAAAAAACCATAAGATTAGATACAGACAAAGGCATCTCTATCGAAATTATCCCGCCTTTTTGATCCTGTCGGCTCTGACGCTTATGTTTCTTAGCAAGGTTTAAACCCTCAACTATGGCGCGCTTGCCTTCCTCGATAACATTAATTACTTTGCCCTGCTTTCCTTTATCTTTACCTTTAATTATCTGAACAATATCATTCTTCCTAATTTTCTGCATTAAATTACCTCTGGCGCTAAAGAAATTATTTTATTAAAATTTTTATCCCTTAATTCGCGGGCAACCGGCCCAAAAACGCGTGTTCCTCGCGGATTATCTTTATCATCAATAATTACTATGGCATTGCGGTCAAAACGTAATATTGAACCATCCGCCCGTCTTATATCACGCCTGGTGCGCACGATTACCGCCCTGGCCATCTCCCCCTTTTTCACTGCAGCTCCCGGGATAGATTCTTTAATATTAACCTTTATGACATCTCCGATATCTGCATTAAAACTACCCATTTTTTTTAAAACACAAATCAAAGAAGCCTTACGGGCCCCGGTATTATCTGCAACATCGAAAATACTACGTAATTGAAGCATTAAACTATCTCCTCAGCAGATACAAGATGCGTATCTGCCGCTTTTTTAAGTACTGCTTTGACTATAAAATGCTTATCTTTGGATAAAGGACGCGTTTCTGCTATACTTACTGTATCTCCCAGCCTAGCCGTGCCTTTTTCATCATGAGCTTTGAATTTATTATGAAGTTTAATTGTTTTGGAATATTTCGCATGCCTGGTCAAATGCATAGTCTTAACTACGACTGTTTTTTGCATTTTATCGCTTACTACTAAACCTATAAATTCTTTTTTCTTTCCCATCTTATCTTTCTTTCTTCTGGTTTAAGATTGTCCTGATGCGCGCAATATCTTTTTTTATCAGTGCAAACTTATGCGGCTTCTCTACTCGGCCTGTATAACGCTGTAAATTTAATTTAGACAATTCAGCATACAGCGTCTTCTCTTTTTCTAACAATTCAGTTCCTGTTAAAGCTTTTAATTCAAGTAGTTTCATATTATTTATGCATCCTGGTTACAAATTTTGTGCGTAGCGGTATCTTATAGGCTGCCAGACGAAAACATGACTTAGCATACTCCTGAGGAATTCCGCCCAATTCAAAAAGTATACGGCCTCTTTTTACTACAGCCACCCAATGATCAAGATCTCCTTTACCTTTACCCATACGTACTTCAGCCGGTTTCTTGGTTATGGATTTATCCGGAAATATCCTGATCCATAATTTACCGCCTTTATGCAACTGACGCGCCAAAATCACGCGTACTGCTTCGATTTGCGTATTTTTAATCCAACCATTTTCTAAAGATTTTAAACCAAACTCTCCAAAAGATAAAGTCGAGCCACAAGTAGCTATCCCACGCCTTTGGCCTTTTTGTAATTTACGATATTTAACTCTTTTGGGCATTAAAACCATTTTTACCTCTTAACGTTGAGACTGCTGCCGAAATGCTTCCTGAGACCGTCCCTGTTGAACCACTTTAACATCTTCTTTGACAAATTCTTTTCCCAGAATATCCCCTTTATAAATCCAAACCTTAACTCCGATTAAACCGTATGTTGTAAGGGCTTCTGCAAAACCATAATCAATATCCGCGCGTAAAGTTTGTAAAGGAACCTTGCCAATTTTATAAGTTTCACGGCGGCCCATTTCTGCGCCATTGAGCCGGCCAGAACAACTAACCCTAATACCTTTTACTCCGGATTGAATTGACTGCTCCATAGCTCTTTTTACTGCCCTACGAAATGCAATCCTCTTTTCTTGTTGCAAAGCAATATTCTCCGCAACTAATTGCGCATCCCAGGCAGGATTATTAATTTCCTGTATATCAATAGACAATTCATTCTTGACCAAACTATTTAGATCCGCGCGTAAGCGCTCAATATCCGAACCATGCCGGCCGATAATAATTCCAGGGCGGGCTGAAAAAATACGAACTTTAATTTTTTCTGCAAGCCTTTCAATAACAATTTTAGATATCGCTGCCTGCTTAAACTTATTTTTAATAAATTTTCTTATTTTTTGATCCTGCTGGATAAACAGCGGGAAATCTTTGGCTTTAGCAAACCAACGCGAATGCCACTGTCTTATAAAACCAATCCTTAACACTAAAGGACTTACCTTATGTCCCATAAATTACTCCCCCGGTTTTAAATCTAATTCAATTTTTATATGAACAGTACGCTTAACTATTGAGGCAGCCCGGCCGAAAGCTGCTGCCTTAAACCTCTTCCACATCGGGCCAGGATTACAAACAATCTTAGAAACATATAATTTATCAGCTACGAAACCTTTTATTTTAGCATTAGCAATGGCAGATTTCAATATCTTTATTAAATATTCTTTTGACCTTTTATTTAAATGCAAAAGAATCCCTTGTGCGACAATTGCATCTTTGCCACGAATAAGATCAGCAACTATACGTACCTTACTGGGAGAAATTCTCAAAAATTTTCCTTCAGCTTTTGAAATCATCTTATGTTTTCTCCAGAGCCTTCTTTGCTTTTATACCGCCATGTTTCCTGAATATCCTCGACGGAGCAAACTCTCCTAGTTTATGCCCTACCATATTCTCGGTTATAAAAACCGGAACATGCTTCTTGCCATCATAAACCGCAAACGTTAAACCTACGAAATCCGGCAACACTGTTGACCTTCTGCTCCAGGTTTTAATTGCCTGACGCAATCCAGCCTTAGTCTGCTTTTGAATCTTTTTTAATAAACTTTCCTCAACGTATGGACCTTTTTTAAGTGAGCGCGGCATAATTATGGCTTCCTTCTTTTAACGATAAATTTATTAGAATATTTATTTCGGTTCCTAGTGCGATAACCTTTGGTAGGCTTACCCCAAGGAGTAACAGGATGCGGATTACCTTGCCCACTCTTGCCTTCTCCTCCACCGTGAGGATGATCAAATGGATTCATTACTACTCCTCTTACTGAAGGTTTGATTCCTAACCAGCGGCTTTTACCTGCTTTTCCTAAAATAATGGCATCGTGGTCAATATTACCAATTTGCCCGATAGTAGCATGACAATCTAGGCTTACTAACCTTACTTCACCGCTTGGCAATCGAACATGGGCCATATCAGACTCTTTTGCCATAATCTGAGCGCTAGTTCCTGCACCACGGACAATTTGTGCACCCTTGCCCTTAGATAATTCAATATTATGAATCAGTGTTCCGGAAGGAATATTGCGTAAAAGAAGGCAATTACCAGGTTTAATTTCAATGTCTTTCTGGTCGCTGGCAACAACAATATCCCCTACATTAAGGCCAAGCGGGGCAATAATATATCTCTTTTGTTTATCAGGATATTCAACTAAAGAAATCCTGGCTGATCGATTCGGATCATATTCAATAGCTAGAACCTTTGCCGGTTGGTCGAGGTTATCGCGTTTAAAATCAATTAAACGCAACATACGCTTATGTCCGCCGCCAATATGCCTAGTAGTAATACGCCCATAAGAATTTCTTCCCCCCGTTTTTTTTAAGGGGACCAACAATGAACGCTCCGGTTTTGTCTTGGTGATCTCGGCAAAATCCGGCCCGCTCATATGCCTGCGGCTTGGTGTAGTCGGCTTGAATTTAATAAGACCCATCTTATGCTACCTCTATTTTTTGTCCGGCCGCCAAAGTAACCACAGCCTTCTTGGTATCAGATGTACGCCCTAACTGATGCCTTACTCTTTTTAACTTCCCAATTGAAACAAATGTATTAACATCCTTTACTTTGACTTTATAAAGCACTTCAACTGCTTTTTTAATTTCAATCTTGTTGGCAGCATTATCTACCAGAAAAAGATATTTACCACCAGGCAAATAAGTACTAGATTTTTCAGTTTGTAAAAGCGCTTTAATTATAGAATCCAACCGAGCCATTATTTTAACCTCTTTGTAAGAAGCCCCAATCCCTCTTTAGTAATAAGCAGTTTTTGGTTGTTCATTACTTCATAAGCATGGCAATCAGAAGCCAAATCTACAGTCAAAAAATTAATATTCTTCAAAGCTGTCTTTAATTTGCTGTCTAGCTTATGCGTTAGAAATAAAACCTTTTTTATCTTTTTTTCTTTTGCTGAGAATAATTTTAAATTACTTAAAACATTAACTGCTTCTTTAGTCTTGGGCAATTCGATTTTAAAATCATCCAGCACCATAAAGTTGTTTTCTTTTAACTTAAGATTCAAACTGGTTTTTAAAGCCAGGGCCTTGATTTTCTGAGGAACATCATAAGAAAAATCACGCGGATGTGGCCCAAAGACTACGCCTCCATGCCTCCAAAGCGGAGAACGAGTAGAACCTACGCGGGCACGCCCTGTACCTTTTTGTTTCCAGGGTTTCTTACCGCCACCGGAAACTTCGCCGCGGGTTTTAGTAGAAGCTAATCCTTTTCTTTGATTAGCCCTATAACCCTCAATGGCTTGATGCAAACTATCGGTATTTTGGCTGCCATCAAAGATCTTCGCGTCCAGCTCAATCGTTTCAACTTCTTTCCCTTGAATATTATATACAGATAATTTAAACATATTATTTCTTTACCGCTACTTTCTTTGCCTTTTTCTTCAAGGCTTTAGTAACCACTAAATACCCGTTCTTGTGACCGGGAACCCCTCCTTCAACCAACAGAAGGTTATTAGCTAAATCTACTTTGATTACTTTTAAGTTCTGTACCGTTACATTTTGTGCACCCATATGCCCTGGCATATGATGCCCGCGAAATACACGGCCAGGAGTGGTGCTAGAACCAATAGAACCGACTCGACGATGTGAAGTAGAACCATGCGTCCTGGGCCCACCCTTCCAATGCCAACGTTTCATACCTCCCTGAAAACTTTTTCCAATAGAAATTCCGCTTACATCTACAAAATCACCTTCCGCAAAAAGATCAACCCTAAGTTCATTACCAACCTTATATTCAACATTAGCCTCTTTTGTAATATCTTTGATTACTTTACGAGGAGTTATATTTAATTTTTTATAAAGGCCTAACTGCGGTTTTTTCAAACTCTTTTCCCTTGCTAAATCAAAACCCAGCTGAATAAACTTGCCCATAACCATAAGTATCGGACAAGGCCCAGCCTCGATAGCAGTAACGCCAACCTGGCTATTATCTGCAGTAAACACTTGAGTCATTCCAATTTTTTTACCAATCAATCCAATCATTTATTTATCCGTTTTTGATTTATTACTTGATTTCTACGTCCACCCCTGCAGGAAGGTTTAATTTCCTTAACGAATCGATGGTCTTGGCTGTGGGTTCAAAGATGTCAATAAGGCGTTTATGGGTAGATAAATCAAACTGTTCCCGCGATTTTTTGTCAACGTGCGGGGAACGCAGTACCGTGTAAATTTCCCTTTTAGTAGGAAGCGGTACGGGGCCGGAAATCTTGGCCCCGGTACGCTTAACGGTATCCACAATTTCAATTACTGCCTGATCCAAGAGGCGATGATCATAGGCTTTTAACTTAATACGAATCTTTTGTGTATTCATTATTTATGCAATAACCTCAGTAACTACTCCTGCTCCAACAGTGTGGCCACCTTCGCGAATAGCAAAACGCGATTCTTTTTCAATGGCAACCGGAATAATCAACTCAACTTCCAAATCCACGTTATCTCCAGGCATAACCATTTCAACACCGGTAGGAAGAATAGCTGTTCCGGTTACATCGGTAGTACGGAAATAAAACTGTGGACGATATCCTTTAAAAAATGGAGTATGTCTTCCGCCTTCCTCTTTGGTTAAAATGTAAACCTTGGCTTTAAATTTTGTATGAGGTAGAATAGATTTAGGAGCCGCAATTACCATTCCACGCTCAACATCATTCTTTTCTATACCTCTTAAAAGTAAACCAACATTATCTCCGGCTTGCCCTTCATCTAAAAGTTTACGGAACATTTCAATTCCGGTAACCACCGACTTCTTGGGCAAATCCCTCAAACCGATAAGCTCAACTTCCTCTCCAACCTTAACTTTGCCACGTTCGATTCTTCCGGTAGCAACAGTACCTCTACCTTCAATACTGAAAACATCTTCAACTGCCATAAGCAAAGGTTTATCTAACTCCCTAGGAGGAAGAGGAATAAACTCATCAACTGCTTTCATCAAATCCATAATACACTTAGCGTCTGCTCCATTAGGATCAGTTGCGGAATAAGCTTTATTGGCACTACCACGGATAATCGGAGTTTTATCTCCTGGGTATCCATATTTGGTTAAAAGATCTCTTATTTCCATTTCAACTAGATCCAAAAGTTCTTTATCATCCACCAAATCAACCTTGTTCATGAACACGACCATTGCAGGTACATTTACCTGCCGCGCTAAAAGTATGTGCTCGCGAGTCTGAGGCATCGGGCCATCTGCTGCTGAAACAACTAAAATTGCTCCGTCCATCTGAGCAGCCCCGGTAATCATATTCTTAATGTAATCGGCGTGCCCCGGACAATCGATATGTGCATAGTGACGTGCGGCAGTTTCGTACTCAACGTGCGCAACTGAAATCGTAACAACTTTTGTCTCATCTCTAACCGTACCACCTTTAGCAATATCTGCATAATCTCTGGCTGTAGCTTGCCCAAGTTTTGATAAAACATTACAAATGGCAGCAGTAAGTGTGGTTTTACCATGATCAATATGTCCAATGGTTCCGATATTTACATGCGGCTTACTTCTTACAAATTTTTCTTTAGCCATATCTTTTATCCTCCTTGCCCCTAAGGGCACACCCGCGCAATTCCTTATAAGCGCGGGGTGTGTTATTAAAAAGTTTTTCTTTCTTTTGTATTTGTTGAACCTTGAATAACTTTTTCCGCTACATGTGCTGGAACTTCGCTGTAGAAGGAAGGTTCCATTGTATACGAAGCACGGCCTTGTGTCAAGGATCTTGTTACTGTTGCGTAATTAAAAACTTCCGACAGTGGAACATTCGCTCGGATAGTACGCAAATTTAATCTCTGGCCAAGGGCAATTATTTTTGCTCGCCTACTGCTTAGATCGCCGATAATCTGCCCCATAAATTCTTCAGGCACGACGACCTCAATATCCATAATCGGTTCCAATAGAACAGGATTTGCTCTTTTCATTCCGTCCTGAAAAGCAATGGATCCTGCCATTTTAAATGCTAATTCTGATGAATCGACCTCATGGAATGATCCATCAATCAAAACAACTTTTACGTCGGTAACCGGATATCCTGCTAATACTCCGTTTTTAACAGCACCCATTACTCCCTGTTTTACCGCAGGAATAAATTCACGCGGAATTGCGCCACTTTTAATTTTATCTTCAAATGTAATACCGGTTCCCGGGGTCTCTTGCGGGCTCATTTCAATAACGCAATGCCCGTATTGGCCACGGCCACCCGATTGTGAAATAAATTTTCCAACACTAGAAACACTCTTTCTAATCGTCTCACGATAAGCAACCTGTGGAGCGCCGACTGTAGCCTCAACATTAAATTCTCGTAAAATTCTATCGACGATAATTTCCAAATGTAGCTGTCCCATTCCAGCAATAAGGGTTTGGCCAGTTTCCTGATTATAGGTAACCCTAAATGATGGATCTTCATCTTCCAGTTTATGCATCGCCATGCCCAATTTTTCCTGGGCATCTTTTGATTTAGGTTCAATCGCCTGCTGAATAACCGGATCAGGAAAACGCATAGCCTCAACCAGAATAGGATTCTTTTCGGTACAAAGAGTATCCCCGGTTTTTGTATCTTTTAAACCTACCAAAGCAGCAATGTCACCCGTAGAAAGGCTATCAGTTATCTCCTGGTGATTAGCGTGTAATTTAACAATTTTAGTAACACGTTCTCTTTCCCTCTTTGAAGCATTATAAATATAAGTTCCTGAAGTAAGTATTCCGGAATACATCCTTACAAAAAATATTTTTCCGACAAAAGGATCAGTTGCTACCTTAAAACATAAAGCAGTGAAAGGAGAACTATCATCAGCTTTAATTTCTTCAAATTCCCCAGAATCAGGATTGGTACCTTTTACCGGGGGAACATCAATCGGCGAAGGAAGATAATCTTTTACCGCGTCTAAAACCATCTGCACGCCTTTATTCTTAAAAGCTGAGCCGCAAAGCACCGGCACAAATTTATTTACAATTACTGCTCTACGAATTGCTGCCTTCAACTGCTCATTAGTAACAACTTTGCCTTGTAAATAAACCTCCATAATTAAATCATCAGCTTCGGCGACTTTTTCAACCAAAACCAAACGGTATTTTTCAAAATCGGCAATCATATCCTCTGAAAGATCTTTTATCACAAACTCTTTTCCTAATTCATCTTCGTAATGAATAAACTTTTTTTCAACCAGATCAATCAAGCCGTTAAAACCTGTTTCTTTGCCGACGGGAAGCTGAATCGGCGCGACATTTGCACCTAATCTTTCATGCATCTGATCAACGGCCGCAAAAAAATCGGCTCCTGTTCGATCCATTTTATTAACAAAAGCAATTCTAGGGACTCCATAACGGTCTGCCTGACGCCAAACGGTTTCTGATTGTGGTTCAACTCCGCCGACTCCACAAAAAACAACCACTGCCCCGTCTAAAACTTTTAATGATCTCTCTACTTCGATAGTAAAATCTACGTGGCCTGGGGTATCGATTAAGTTAATAGTTATATCTTTCCATTTACAGGTAGTAGCAGCGGCAGTAATAGTAATCCCTCTTTCCTGCTCCTGAACCATCCAATCCATAGTAGCTGCCCCGTCATGCACTTCGCCGATTTTATAATTTTTACCCGTGTAAAATAAAACATGTTCACTAGTTGTAGTTTTTCCGGCGTCAATATGGGCAATTATCCCAATGTTCCTAATTTTATCTAATGGTATCTTCCTCATAGTTTACCAGCGGAAATGCGCATAGGCTTTATTAGATTCAGCCATTTTATGCGTATCATCTCTCTTTTTAATTGCCGATCCTTCTCCCTTATAGGCTGCGATAATTTCTTCCGCCAATTTTTGCTGCATAGGTTTACCTTTTTTATTTTGAGCAAAATCCCGAAGCCAGCGCAATGCTATAGAAGTACCACGTTCCTGCCTTACTTCTATAGGCACCTGATAGGTTGCTCCACCCACCCTGCGCGGTTTTACTTCCAGGCGTGGCCGGGCATTATCCAATGCCTTATAAAACACCTTTAAGATATCTTGCTCATTTAGATTTTTGAGCACAATATCAAAAGCGCTATAAACCAATCTTTCAGCTATAGCTTTTTTTCCATCAACCATAACCATATTCATAAATTTGGCTATTATCTTACTGTTATATTTAGGATCCGCTAGAATAACTTTTTCCTGTGCTTTTCTTCTTCTCATCGATTATCCTTTATTGCGTTAAATTCTATATAAGTTTAAGCTGCCTTCGGTCTCTTTGCTCCATATTTAGAGCGGCCTCTCCTACGTGCGTTAACACCAGAAGCATCCAACGTACCTCTTACAATATGGTAACGAACACCCGGTAAATCTTTAACCCTTCCTCCTCTAACCATAACAATGGAGTGTTCCTGAAGATTATGCCCTTCTCCAGGAATATAAGCGGTAACCTCTAAGCCAGTAGTAAGCCTAACCCTGGCAATTTTTCTTAAAGCTGAGTTAGGTTTCTTAGGCGTCATAGTACGCACCTGAATACATACCCCTCTTCTCTGGGGGCAAGCTTTTAAAGCAGGAGATTTACTTTTCTTCTTTTTGGAGATCCTACCAAATCTAATCAGTTGCGCAATTGTGGGCATAATTTATTCCTTTTCTTCCTTTTTTTCTTGGGCATTTTCAGCGCCTATTTTTACTACTTCGATATCACGGTGAGCCTTAAATCCTGTACCTGCAGGAATTAAGTGCCCTACAATAACATTCTCCTTTAAACCAAATAATTCGTCTTTTTTACCGCTTGTGGCGGCTTCAGTTAAAACACGTGTAGTTTCCTGAAAACTGGCTGCAGAAATAAAACTCTCAGTGGTAAGAGAAGCTTTGGTTATACCCAAAAGAAGAGGCGTTGCCTGAGCCGGCCGGGCACCTTTCTTAATTACACGGGTATTTTCTTTCTGGAACACCCACTTGTCTACCTGTTGAGTGGCAAGAAATTCGGTATCACCCGGATCTTCAACTCTTACTTTTTTGAGCATTTGGCGAATGATTACCTCAATATGCTTATCATTAATACGCACGCCCTGTAAACGATAAACTTCCTGAACCTCATTCACCAAGTATTCCTGTAAAACCTTATCACCGCAAACACTTAAAATATCCTGTAAAACTACCGGGCCATCAGTAAGCTGTTGTCCTGCAGTAACCTTATCCCCTTTATAAACATTCGGATGTTTCCCATGAGGAATAATGTATTCCCTGGACATACCAGTAGCAGATTTAACGACTATAACACGCTGATTTTTCTTGGTTTCACCAAATTCTATGAATCCGTCGATTTCACTGATAACCGCAGGGTCTTTCGGGCGCCTTGCCTCAAAAAGCTCAGCTACGCGCGGAAGGCCTCCGGTAATATCGCGAGTTTTAACTACGGTGCGTGGAATCTTTGCAAGAAGGTCTCCACCGCCCACCTGATCACCATCTTTGACAATAATGTGGGCACCGATTGGAATTGGATAGATACCTAAAACTTCTTTTTTATCATCCAGGATAACTACCTGTGGATGGTATTCCGGTTTATGCTCAACCACAACCCTCTCAATTAATTTTGTAACCGGATTTATTTCTTCGCGCATAGTGACATTCTCGCGCAGGTCTTCAAAACGCACTAACCCTGCCACTTCAGTAAGTACCGGCAAAGTATACGGATCCCAATGCACAAAAGAAGTACCTTTTGTAACAACCTTTCCATCCTCAATAAGAATAAACGCGCCTTGCGGAAGCGGGTAACGTTCAAGCTCCCTTCCCTGTGCATCATTGACACTGATAGCGCCATTTCTATTTAAAACAACATATTCTTTATTTTTAAGTGTAACCCTTAAAGAATGGTATTTGATTATACCTTCATTCTTAGCTTTAATAAACGACTGCTCGATAGTCCTGGAGGCCGTACCACCGATATGAAAAGTTCTCATAGTCAACTGCGTACCGGGTTCACCAATACTCTGGGCTGCCACAACTCCAACTGCTTCCCCTAACTCAATCAATCTACCAGTAGATAAATTACGGCCATAACATTTAGCACAAACTCCCCGGCCTGATTCACAAGTTAAAACACTGCGGATACGGATTTTTTCAATTCCTAATTTTTCTATCCTATCGGTTTTTTCTTCGGTTATTTCGCTGCCTTGCTCAACAATTACCTCATCGGTAATAATATCAACCACGTTGTCCAAAGCGACTCTTCCGATAATCCTATCCTTCAAACCTACAACCTCTTCATCCCCTTCTACAATCGCCGAAACAGTAATACCATTAAGCGTTCCGCAATCTTCTTCGCAAACAATTACCTCTTGAGCAACATCTACAAGCCTGCGGGTTAAATATCCAGCATCTGCAGTTTTTAACGCGGTATCTGCCAATCCTTTTCGCGCACCGTGAGTAGAAATAAAATACTCCAGGACATTTAAGCCTTCACGGAAATTTGCCGTAATAGGATTTTCGATAATTTCACCGCTTGGTTTAGCCATAAGCCCACGCATACCGGCAAGCTGCCTAACCTGCAGGCGCGAACCACGAGCACCGCTATCTGCCATCATAAAAATAGGATTAAATGAATCCATCCCCTTGAATAAAAGATCGGAAATTTTATCTGTGGCATGCGTCCAAATATCAATTACTTTTGATTTACGCTCACTATCGGTAATAATACCTTTACGGTATTGATCTTCAACACGAGCTACCTCTTCCTTTGACTCCTTTAAAACTTGTGGTTTATCTACCGGAACAGTCATATCGTCGATACCGATAGAAATTCCTCCCAGGGTACCCATTTCAAAACCCAATCTCTTAATATCATCAAGTAACTTGATAGTTGTAGTATGCCCAAACCTCTTATAGCAACTAACTACAATATCACTAACCCTGCTTTTATTCAGGTCACAATTAACAAATCCAAACTCTGGCGGTAAAACCTGATTAAACAATACCCTACCGACAGTGGTAGTAACCAGCTGTTTACCATCGATAGCCTTTTTCTGATCGAAATTATATAAACTCATTACCCGAATCTTGATTTTAGCATGCAGCTGCGCTGCTTTATCATCATAAGCCATCAAAACTTCATCGCTACTTGAAAAAATCTTACCCTCGCCAAGGGCACCTGCTTTTTCACGGCTCAAATATGCCATACCTAAAATTATATCCTGAGTAGGAGAAATTACGGGACGCCCGTCTGCAGGAGAAAATATGTTATTTATGGCCATGATAAGAACCTTGGTCTCTAACTGTGATTCCAGAGACAACGGTACATGCACGGCCATTTGGTCTCCGTCAAAGTCCGCATTAAAAGCAGTACAAACTAAAGGGTGAATTTTTATTGATTTTCCTTCGATTAATAATGGTTGGAATGCTTGAATCCCTAAACGGTGCAAGGTAGGAGCACGATTTAGCATAATCGGATGGTCTTTAATTACTTCATCCAGAATATCCCAGACCTCGATCTTACCGCGCTCAACCATGCGTCGTGCGCCTTTAATCGTATGTACAAAACCTTTTTCTCTTAATTTTTTAATGATGAAAGGCTCGAATAACTCTAAGGCCATTTGTTTAGGAAGGCCGCATTCATGCAATTTTAACTCAGGCCCCACGACGATAACTGAACGCCCCGAATAATCAACGCGTTTACCAAGAAGATTCTGGCGGAATCTTCCTTGCTTTCCCTTAAGCATGTCGGAAAGAGATTTTAACGGGCGGTTATTTGCGCCATTAACAGCCTTACCATGGCGGCCATTGTCCAAAAGCGCATCTACTGCCTCCTGAAGCATGCGTTTTTCATTACGGATAATAATTTCAGGGGCGCTTAATTCCATTAATTTCTTTAATCGGTTATTGCGGTTAATTACCCTACGATATAAATCATTGAGATCACTTGTGGCAAATCTTCCACCCTCTAAGGGGACTAGGGGGCGTAAATCCGGAGGAATTACCGGTACGATTTCTAAAATCATCCATTCCGGTTTATTTCCACTTTTCTTAAAATCTTCAACAATCTTTAAACTTTTAATGGCTTTGCGATTATTTAAAACATCTTTGGATTTTTCTAAATCTTTCCTTAATTTACGGCAGACAATATCTAAGTCTAGTTCTTTTAAAAGCTCGGCTATTGCTTCAGCACCGATCTTAGCTTTAAAATTTGAACCGTACTTGCTTAATGCTTCCTGGTATTGTTCATCGGTAAGCATTTCTCTCTTCTTTAATGGCGTAGTTCCCGGATCAACCACAACATATTCTTCATAATAAATAATTCTTTCCAAATCCCTCAATCCGATATCTAAGAGAGCGCTCATTCTACTGGGTACTGCCTTGAAAAACCAGATATGCGTAACCGGTGTAGCTAAATCGATATGGCCCATACGTTCACGCCTGACACTTGAACGATCAACCGTTACTCCGCAACGATCGCAGGTGATACCTTTGAATTTTATCCCTTTATATTTACCGCAATTACATTCCCAATCACGCACCGGCCCAAAAATCTTTTCACAAAATAAACCATCTTTTTCCGGCTTAAGCGTACGGTAATTAATAGTTTCTGCTTTTTTAACATCACCCTTAGACCAGGATTTAATCACCTGAGGGCTGGCAATCTTAATTGAAATACTATCAAAAGATACGATCTCTTCCATTATTTAGCCTTTTCTGTTCTGATATCAAGGCATAAGCCTTGGAGTTCTTTGATTAAAACATTAAATGACTCTGGTGTCCCGTGAGTTAAACGCTGTTCGCCCTTAACAATCGCTTCATAAATACGCGTTCTGCCGCTCACATCGTCGCTCTTAACCGTAAGCATTTCCTGAAGAGTAAATGCCGCCCCGTATGCTTCAAGGGCCCAAACTTCCATTTCCCCTAACCTCTGGCCACCAAATTGCGCTTTTCCTCCCAATGGCTGCTGAGTAACCAAAGAATAAGGGCCGATAGAACGTGCATGAATTTTTTCGTCAACTAAATGAATAAGCTTTAGAATATACATGTACCCTACGGTAACCTTTTGATCAAACGGCTCTCCCGTATAACCATCATGAAGAGTAATCTTGCCATCCTCCGGTAAATTTGCTTTTTTAAGCAGCTCTTTAATCTCAAATTCTTTAGCACCGTCAAAAACAGGACAGCTAACATTTATACCTAATGCCTTAGCTGCCCAACCTAAATGGCATTCCAAAATCTGGCCTACGTTCATACGTGAAGGCACACCCAGTGGATTCAAAACTACATCTACCGGAGTACCATCGGGCATATAAGGCATATTTTCCTCAGGAATAATCCTGGCAACTACACCTTTATTCCCATGGCGCCCAGCGAGCTTATCACCTTCAGAGAGTTTACGTTTTGTGGCAACATAAACCACAACCCTTTTTAAAATACCTGTAGGTAGTTCATCTCCGCGGCGTACCTTCTCAATCTCTTGTTCCTCTTCACCCAATAACTCCTGCATCTGCTCATCAAAAGATGCGGCTAAAATTTTGGCCTCTTCATTCTCACTTAAATCAAACTTCTCAACTTTTTTCTTATCTATACCCAAAACCTGAGAAAGACGTAAAGTCTTTTCAGTCTGTAAAAATTCAATCTCCTGCTTATAATAAGCTTTTAATTCGCGGATTTTAGCTAGTTCCTTGGCCTTTTCTTCTTTAGTTTTACGGCCGCGATCTTTACGCGCAAATACATGCACATCAATAACTATACCTTCAACTCCGGGAGGGACAATTAACGAGGTATCACGAACATCCCCTGCCTTCTCACCGAATATCGCTCGCAGCAATCTTTCTTCGGGACTAGGCTCAGAATCGGTCTTGGGGGTAATCTTACCAACTAAAATATCCCCAGCTCCAACCTCAGCCCCTACACGTATAATTCCATCCTCATCGAGATTTCTTAAAGCATCCTCACTGACATTAGGAATATCACGCGTTATCTCTTCATTACCAAGCCTAGTTTCAGCAGCCTCGATTTCAAACTCTTCAATATGTATAGAGGTAAAAGTATCCTGCTTAACTAATCTTTCACTGATAAGGATAGCATCTTCAAAGTTGTAACCTCTCCAAGGCATCAAAGCAACTAAAACGTTCTTACCTAAAGCCAACTCCCCTTCTTTAGTGGCAATACCATCTGCAATTGCCTGGCCCGCTTCTATACGATCACCTAATTTTACCAGCGGACGCTGATTTATAGAAGTATCAGCATTAGTACGTAAAAATTTCTTAAGATGATAAATTTTCTTGCCAACGGTTATTGCCGAAGCATCAACGCTAGTTACCTTACCGGAGTCCTCAGCGATAACTACTGTTCCAGAATCCTGCGCAACTTTGGCCTCCATATCAGTACCTACTAAAGGCGCCTCAGTAATCATAAGCGGCACAGCTTGTCTTTGCATGTTTGACCCCATCAACGCGCGGTTTGCATCATCATGCTCTAAAAATGGAATTAATGAAGCTGCAACAGAAACCAGCTGTTTTGCAGAAACATCCATATATTGCACATCTTTTGCCGGTACTTTTGGAAAATCATCTTTGTAACGACAAGTAACAAATTTATCGACAAAATAACCTTCAGCATCCAGCGGAACATCAGCCTGAGCAATAAACTTATCCTCTTCGATATCCGCGGTTAAATACTCAGACTTTTTAGTCACTCTTCCATCTTCTACCTTGCGATATGGAGTCTCTATTAAGCCTAAAGAGTTAATACGCGCAAAACAACTTAAAGATGCGATTAAACCGATATTCGGGCCTTCTGGAGTTTCAATAGGGCATACTCTTCCGTAATGTGAAGGATGAATATCTCTAACTTCAAAACCTGCCCTTTCACGCGAAAGCCCTCCTGGACCCAATGCACTTAAACGACGCTTATGCGTCATCTCTGCCAAAGGATTAATCTGATCCATAAATTGGGAAAGCTGGCTGCGTCCAAAAAAATCACGAATCTGATTAGACAAAAGCTTAGAATTAATCAGGTAATGGACATTTAAATTATCAAACTCACCTAAAATACTTAATCTCTCTTTGATTGAACGCTCTACGCGGGAAAGGCCAATACGCACCTGGTTTTGCACCAGTTCTCCGACACTTTTTACGCGGCGATTACCTAAATGGTCAATGTCATCAATTTTACCTGTGCCGCTATTGAGTTTTATCAAATATTCAATAACTTTAATTACGGTATCAGAATCAAGAATCCTTTTCTCTAAAGATACCTCCATGCCTAATTTACGGTTTAAAATAAAACGTCCCGCGCGTTCTAAATCATAACGGGCCGGATCAAAAAATAGTCTATAAAACAGGTTTTCAGCTGCCTCTTTAGTTACCGGTTCCGTAGGCCGCATTTTACGGTAAAAATCAAGATAGGCTTCTTCTTTATTCTTTGTGTAATCTTTTTTTAGGGTATTAACAATCTCCGGATGCTCTTTACCGAAAGCAGCAAATATCTGGCTATCTTCGGAGAAACCAAGGATTCTTAAAATTTGTGTCGCGGGAAAATTCCTACGGCGGTCAACATAAGCAGTAACTGTTTCGGTAAGGTCGTATTTAAATTCAAGCCATGCTCCTCGATAAGGAATAACCCTGCCGTAAAAAATTTTCTTTCCTGTGGGATGTAATTCTTCTTCAAAAGATACACCAGGAGAACGCTGAAGTTGACTAACTACTACACGCTCATCACCGTTAATAATAAAAGTACCGGTTTCTGTCATCAAAGGAATCTCGCCGAAATAAGCATCCTGCTCTTTTGTTTCATGTGGTGTAGTTAAGCGGAATTTCACCTTTAGTGGAGCAGCATAAGTTAATGAGCGATTTTTGGATTCGCCCATCGTATATTTGGGCTTCCCAAAGGAGTAGCTAATAAATTCTAACTTAACTGAACGATCGGTATTTTCTATAGGGAAGATTTCACCAAAAACTTCCTGTAGGCCCTGATTCTTTTTTTCAGCTGCAGGCACATCCATCTGTAGAAATTCACGATAAGTATCTAACTGAACATCTAAAAGATCTGGCAAATCATAAACTTCTTTAATCTTTGCAAAATTTTTTCGTTTAATCATTATTTTTTAAGGCCGACCTTGAGCCTACTTAACTAAACTTACTTTTATTTACTCATACTTACTTATAATTACTAATTTAGAATCAATTAAAGTTACTTAAGCTTACTTATACTTACTTTAATTCTACGGTTGCGCCAGCTGCTTCTAATTTCTTTTTCATTTCCGCAGCCTCATCTTTAGTGGCGCCTTCCTTGATCGGTTTAGGAGCAGCATCTACTAGATCTTTGGCTTCTTTCAAACCCAGATTAGTAATAGTGCGTACTTCCTTAATTACTGCGATCTTGTTTGCACCAGCGCTAGTTAAGACTACCGTAAAGGCAGTTTTTTCTTCAGCAGCAGGAGCAGCAGCCCCGGCAGCAGCAGGAGCAGCAGCCATCGGCATATTCGCGCTTACACCAAATTTCTCTTCCAGCGCTTTGACTAAATCAGAAAGCTCCAGAACACTCATCGTCTCAATTGACTTGATTAAATCTTCCAATTTTGCAGTTGCCATTTCTTCCTCCTTGTGTACAAACACAACATCAACGCCTAAACGCTGAGTGCATTTGTTCGTTAATTTGGTTTCTTCTGTTTAATTTGATCCAGACAATAAACAAACTTCTTTATTGTCTGATTCAAAACGATCGCTAATTTTAAAATTGGCCCATTTAAAACCACAACCACCTTAGCCCTCAACACATCCTTAGACGGCAGAGTACTCATTACTTCGATATCTTTTAAGGTCAATAATTTTTCCTGCAATAATCCGCCTTCTAATACGAGCTTCTCATGGTCTTTGCGGAATGCACATAATATCTTAGAAACATCTACTGGTTCATCTTTAAAAAAGATCATTCCACAGGGGCTCTCAATAGATTTAAGCAAATCCTCAAGGCCTAATTCTTTCATCGCCCTTTTAGCGATGCTATTTTTAACCACGAAAAGTTCAGACCCTGAAACTTTAAGCGTTTTCCTTAAAGTACTCATATCCGGGCTACTTACTCCAGAGTATTTTATAATGATTAGACCTTTGGATAACTTAAAACTTTCCTTTATCCGGCTCTCTGAAGCTTCCTTAATTACTTGGCCTATTTTTTTCATATTAGCAAATGATTTTAAATCCTGGATTCATGGAAGTAGTTATACTTAAACTTTTTACAAATTTACCTTTTACTGAAGCCGGCCTAGACTCATTAACCGCCTCAATTACCTTAGAGGCATTATCATTTATCTGGCCCTCGTCAAAAGAAATCTTTCCTATAGATAAATGCATTCCGCCCTGTTTGTCCACGCGGAATTCGACTTTTCCTTTCCTTACATCTTCAATAGCTTTTGAAATATCATTGGTAACTGTGCCAGTTTTAGGGCTAGGCATCAGGCCTCTCGGGCCTAAAACTTTACCCAATTTACTTAAATCTTTCATCATCTCCGGAGTAGCTATAGCACAATCAAAATCAAGAAAACCGGCGGCAACCTTATCCATCAACTCCGTGCCTCCCACATAGTCAGCCTTTGATTCTCTGGCCTGGCGTTCATGCTCGCCTTTACAAAATACCGCAACCCGTACCTTTTTACCCGTACCATGCGGAAGCACAACTGTACCGCGAATCATTTGATCACTTTTTTTAGTATCCACACCTAGATTAAAATGCAAATCGACTGAACCATCAAATTTTGGCTTGGGAAGTTTTTTTAATATAGTAACAGCCTCTTTTAATTGATAAAATTTTTCCGGCTGTACCTGTTTAATCGATTCTTTATATCTCTTGCTCTGCGTCTTCATTTTTTATCCTTCAATAGCAATGCCCATACTACGGGCAGTTCCTTCGATACTTTTTATTGCCTGAGCCATATTATTTGTATTTAAATCCGCAAGTTTTAACTTAGCAATTTCTTCAATCTGTTTCTTGGTTACCTTGCCAATAGTCTCTTTTCCAGTTATCCCTGAAGCTTTAGCTAAGTTCGCCGCTCTTTTCAATAGAATAGATGACGGCGGGCTCTTTATTATAAAGGTAAAAGTCCTGTCTTCAAAAACACTGATGACTACCGGCAAAATTAAACCATCCCTGCCCTTAGTCTGATCGTTGAATTGTTTACAGAACTGCATAATATTAACACCATGCTGGCCTAATGCCGGGCCAACCGGAGGCGCTGGATTTGCCTGCGCTGCAGGGACATGTAACTTAATCTGTGCTTTGATTGCTTTTGCCATAATTATACCTTTTCAACCTGCCAGTATTCTAACTCTACAGGCGTAGAACGCCCAAAAATAGAAACACTCACTTTAACCTTGCCTTTTTCAGGATATACCTCTTCAATTGTACCGTTGAAATTCAAAAATGGCCCTTCATTAACTCGAACCTGTTCACCTTTTTCAAAGATTATCTTAGGAGAAGGCTTAGCGGCAGTTTCTTTGGTACGCTTGAGAATATTATCTACCTCTTCCTGAGGAAGAGGCACAGGTTTTCTTCCTAATCCTATAAAACCTGTAACTCCAGGAGAATTCTTAACAAAAAGATATGTCTTTTCGCTTAAATCCATCTGAACCAATAAATATCCGGGGAAAAACTTCCTCTGAGAAATCTTCTTTTTTCCGGCGCGTATTTCAGAAACCTGTTCGGTAGGAATGACGACACTTAAGATTAAATCCTGCAAACCTTCAGCTTGAATCTTCTTTTCTAAGGATGTTTTTACCTTCTCTTCAATTCCAGTCTGCGTATGCACAACGTACCAATTCTTCACCCCGTAATTCTCCTCTGTTTAGTTACACACCAATTGCATATCTCAATATTCATATTGCAATTAATCTGGGGGTTCATTTAAAGACCACACTTAGAAATCTGGATAAAACCAGATCAACTATCCCAATAAAAATTGTCATAATCAACGTAACGGTAATTACTAAAACTGTTGAAGCCAATAGTTCTTTTCTTGTCGACCAGGCAACTTTGCTTAATTCACTTCTTACTTCATTTATAAAATTAACTGGTTTTGCTAAAATATTCATAATTTTTAAAAACTTTTTTCCTAAAACCAACAGACTACAGGAGCGGCAGGACTTGCCCGCCACAGATCTTTGGCGGGTCCGCCTCCGGCGGAAACCTGCATAACATTTTTATGCCGCTCTTACTTTCCAAATCAACAGGAGCGGCAGGACTTGAACCTGCAGTCACGGTTTTGGAGACCGTTGGTTTGCCATTAACCGACGCCCCTAGATCAATTATTTAATCTCTTTATGCGGGGTATGCTTATGACAAGAATTACAGAACTTGCTAAGCTCTAGCCTGTCCTGATGCAATTTTTTATTCTTTGACGTCGTATAATTTCTATTTTTACAAACCGTACATTCTAAAGTTATTGTTTCGCGCATATTATTTTAATGTTGTAATCCTTCGCTCCGCAAGGCGGGACTCAGGATAAATTTTCCGCACTTTGCGGCTATTTTAGATCCCTCGTCGCTGTCGCTCCTCGGAATTAAATTTCCACTTAAGCTTCGGAAATTTAAGCTGGAGACGAGAATTGAACTCGTGACCCCGTCCTTACCAAGGACGTGCTCTGCCAACTGAGCTACTCCAGCAATAATGGATTCGCTTTCGTCACGCAGCCAAAATTTAAAAAAAACCTAAAGCCCAAGAAATAATTCAAATTCTTTCTTCGGTAATAAAAACCAGTTTGGAACTACTATTAAGCTTGATAATCGTGAAAGTAAAAGAGTTTATAACAAAAAGGCATGCTTGTCAAGATATTTTTTGACTTTTTTTCGCTAAGCCGGCAAACTGCTCCAAAGAAAGATCTTCCGGCCGCACATTTTTATCAATACCGGATTCTTCCAAAAACTCCTCCAACACTTCTTGTAAAACAGAACCACCCAAACTATTCCTTAAGGTCTTTCTTCTCTGGCCAAAAGCTGTCCTGATTAATTTAAAAAACATTTCTTCATTATCTATCTGGACTAAAGGCTTATCTCTAAACTCCAGGGATAAAAAACAGGAATCGACCTTCGGGCTTGGTTTGAAACAACCCTTCTTGATCTCAAAAAGAATTTTTCCGGAAACATAATATTGCACAAAACAACTAAAAGAACTGTACTCCTTTGAGCCAGGCCCAGCAACAACTCTTCGTCCAAACTCTTTCTGTACAGTCATAAAAACTACACTGATATTATCCCTGTACTTGATAAGATGCTCAATAATCGGACTAGATATATAATATGGAATATTGCCGATAATTTTTATCTTTTGTCTTATTCCATTATCTTGAAAGAATTTATTTATATTGAATTTTAATATATCATTCTTAATAAGTTGGCAATTATTGTAAACGCTTAAATTCTGCTCAAGGTATGGATAAAGGCGTTGATCAATTTCAAGAGCATAAATCTTCTTTACGTAAGGAGCAATAATCCTGCTAAGATCGCCAAAACCTGCGCCTATCTCCAAAACAATATCTTCATTAGCCAAGCCACAGGCGTTAATTATTTTTTTCTGTATATTTTTATCTATAAGGAAATTCTGGCCTAAGCTTTTCTTCGGTTTAATGTGCATTTAATCGCAAGCTCTATAGCGCAAACTAACGAACTGGGATTGCTATTTTGAGGTTTTTGGGCAATATCAAAAGCGGTGCCATGCAATGGAGAAGTGCGCACAAAAGGCAACCCTAAAGTAAGATTTACTCCACTGTTAAAATCCGTTAATTTTAAAGGGATAAGCGCCTGATCATGATAGGCTGCAATTATACAATCAAATTTTCTTTTGACCGCCTCAGATATTGCTATATCAGCGCCAATTGGGCCCTCTATAGTTATATTCCTGATTTTTTTTCTTAAATCCCTAACCACAGGAATAATTATATTGTTCTCCTCTTTACCGATTAGACCATTATCCGAGGCATGCGGATTAACCCCACAGACAATCAACTTTGGTTTTTTTATCAAAAATAAATGCCTTAGCCCACTAATAGTACCCAGGATATTATTGACTAAACTCTCTCTGCTCAACTGCGTACAAACTCTATTTAAAGCAACATGCCGGGTAACCAAGCTAAATTTTAATTTATCATTAAGTAACATCATTACTAAATTCCTGCTCTGAGTCTTCTTACCCAGATATTCTGTGTGGCCAGAGAATCCTCCATTTACCAAATTAACTGCTTCTTTTGAAATTGGACAAGTTACCAGGCAATCGATTTTATTTTGCTTTAACAGTTCTAGGGCTGTATCCAGATATTCCAAAGAAGCCAAACCATTTTGCGCATTCAAGCTGCCGAATACAAATCCTTTTTCCTTAACATTGTTTGAATCAATCAATTTATAAGACAAGGAAGCAAGATTTAAAATTTTAGCTGCTTTAGTTAATACAAATCTGTCTCCAATAACCGTAAAATCTGCCTTAGCTTTTAATATTTTAAGCGCCTTTAAGGTGATAGCCGGGCCGATACCTGAAGGGTCGCCTATGGTAAGAGCAACTCTAATTTTCGAGGATTTTGATATATGATTGTTTTTTAAGCTCATCTAGCCATTTAACCATCTCTTCCTGCATCTTCTTCTCAAACAAATAAGACTGTATTTTATCCTGCGCCTGACCCAAGCTCAATTGCTGGCCTACGACAATATCATCTAACTTAAAGATATAAAACTTCTGATCTATGCGGACCGGATCGGAAACCTCTTTTACACCTAACTTAAATACTGTATCTTCGATTTCACTTCGCAATTCCTGGCCTTTTAAAGCAGAAAGTTTATCAGTAGTAAATGAATATCTTCCGGCAAGCTCCTCTATTTTAGTTCCCAGGCGCAGTTGATAACTTAAAGTTTTAGCTGTATCTTCGTCGAGTGAAATAATAACCAACAGAATTCTCTCTTCCGGTTTTAAAAAGTCCTTCTTATTTTGATTAAAAAAGCTGGTAATTTCATCTGGCCAAACCACCACTTTACTACGGACCTTCTGCTCAACAATACTATACATAAGCATCTGTTCACGAATTTTATTCTCTAAATCTGCCTGCACCAAACCTTGCTTTGCTAAATCCCGCTCAAATTCCGATTCCGTAGGATAACGCTTTTTTATTTCATTAATTTTTGATTTAATCTTATCCGGATCAATAATTATTTTTTCATTTTTGGCCTGGTCAAGTATTAATTTATCTTCAATCAAACGCTGTAATAAATCCTGTTTCATTGTCCCAATCTTCTCCTCCAAAACTTTGCCTTTAAACTGCCGTGAATATTGCATACGCATAAAATTCGAGAAGTCATCAAGATCTTTTTGTGTAATAATCTCGTTACTAACTATTGCCACTACCTTATCTAGCGCCCAAAGGCTGGGAACAGAAAAAGAAATAAAAATTGCAAAAATAAAAAAACTAATTATTGATCGTTTCATTAAAAACACCTGCTTTCTTAAAATTAACCACTGCTTCTTTAAGTAAACGGCAATAAAGATCAAACCCCACGGCAGCAATATAACCATGTTGCTCCTGTCCTAAAAGGTTGCCTGCGCCGCGAATCTCTAGGTCCTGCATAGCAATATTAAAACCCGCGCCCAGCTCAGTATATTCCTCTATCGCCTGAAGCCGTTTCTTGGCAATAGACTCTAAAGCTACATTATGAGGAATCATAAAATATGCATAAGCAGTCCGATTAAACCTACCTACCCTGCCACGTAATTGATGCAGATCGGATAAGCCAAACATGTGTGCGTTATTTACAATAATGGTATTGGCATTGGGTATATCAATCCCAGACTCAATAATCATCGTAGAAACTAAAACGTCGATCTTGCCGCAGATAAAATCAGACATTATTTGCTCAAGTTGCGCAGATTGCATTTGTCCGTGGGCAATGGCTATACGCACACTTTGAGGCAGGCCCTTTACAATCTTATTCCTGATTTTTTCCAGGCCGAGAATACGATTATGTAAGAAAAATACCTGGCCTCCCCTTGCCAGCTCACGATTAATAGCTTGGTTTACTAAATCAGCGTCATATTCTACCACAACAGTTTTTATTGGCAACCTATTTTGAGGAGGAGTATTAATTACAGAAAAATCTTTGGCCCCCATCAAGCTCATGTATAATGTGCGCGGAATTGGAGTAGCCGTTAAAACCAAAACATCAGTCGTGGTTTTAAGTTTTTTCAGTTTTTCCTTGGCTTTAACGCCAAAACGCTGCTCTTCATCTACGATAACTAGTCCTAAATCCTTAAAAACTACGTCATCCGAAAGCATCCTATGCGTACCAATAACAATATCAACGCTCCCACAAGCTAATCCCTTAATAATCTGTTTCTGTTGAGAAACAGTCCTAAAACGAGAAAGCATCTCTATATTAACCGGAAAATTAGTTAGCCGGCCAGTGAAATTCTTATAATGCTGTTCGGCTAAAATAGTTGTTGGGACAAGATAAGCCACCTGCTTATTGTCCATAACCGACTTAAATGCTGCCCGCATGGCTACTTCGGTCTTTCCATAGCCTACATCCCCGCAAAGCAACCGATCCATAGGCTTAATGGACTCCATATCATCCTTAACCTCCCTGGTTGCCTTAATCTGGTCAGGCGTTTCTTCGTATGGAAATGTCTTTTCAAAATCAGCCTGCCAATCGGTATCTGTGGAAAATTTAAACCCACGCCCGGCAAGGCGCATAGCCTGCAAACTCAGCAATTCCCAGGCTAATCTCTGGATGCCTTTGCGGGTACGCGCCTTTACATGCTCCCATTCCTTGCTCCCCAAACGATAAAGCTTAGGCCTACCTGCGTGAAAAGCAATATACTTTTGTACCAGGTGCATTGAATCAGTAGGAACATAAAGCTTTTCACTACAATCATACTCAATTACTAAATGGTCCTTAAAAACTCCTCTTACCTTAATTTTTTGTATGCCCTGAAACTTTCCTATTCCATGCTGGTTATGCACTACAAAATCACCAACATTTAAATCTACAAAATTCTTTAAAGGAAACTCCTCACTGAATACGTTACTCCTACCTTTTAAGGATTTTTTGTATGGCAAAATAATAACAATATTATGCAGCCAAAGAGCTTCTCCAGTAACAGGATTAAACGATTTAATGGAAATTATTTTTTCATTATCTAACTCAATTCGAATGGGTAACTCAAAAGAAACCGGGAATATATCAATAATGGAGCCTCGAAAGCTAAAATCGCCTTCTGCGTAAACTAATTCCTGCCGCTTATAACCAAAACCAATCAAGGTTTCAGCTAAATATTCCAGGCAGATTTCCTGATTAAAGTATAATTTGAGAGATTTAAATAACATATAAAGAGAGAAAAAAATGGGACCGTTTCTATTTTTCTAAATTAAATCGGAGAAAAATAGAAACGGTCCCATTTTTTCTTTTTAGATTCCCACTTTCGTGGGAATGACGCGAAGAAAAAGAATATGGTCGTCCCCATTTTTTTATTTAGAGCCTTTGCGGCTCCAGGCAAGAACTAATGGCGAAGCAATATAAACTGTAGAATAAGCTCCACAGAAAAAACCTATTAGCAGGGCAAATGAAAAGTTACCGAGTATCTCGCCACCGTATAGAAAGATTGCCAAGACGCATAGCAAGGTAACTCCAGTAGTAAGAATTGTACGGCCCAAACATTGATTCACGCTTAAGTTTATTAATTCATAAGGGTTCAATTTACGGTAAAGCTTGGCATTTTCTCTGACTCGATCATAAACAACGATTGTATCATTTATAGAATAACCGGCAATAGTCAGAAAGGCAGTAACACTTAAAAGATCTATCTGTTTTCCGGTCAAAGAAAGCACGCCTAAGGCTACTAAAACATCATGCAAAAGAGCAATAATACCGGCAATTGCAAAATTAAAATGCTTAAACCTAAAAGCAACATAAATAAGGATACCGGCTAGCGACCAGACAAGCGCAAGCACCGCTTTATCCCTTAAATGTTTTCCTGCTACAGGGCCAACACGTTCAATCCTTAAAACCTGAATATTATCTTCAGGGAAACTTTGCGCAAGCTTCTCAGTCAACATTTTATTTTTGTCTTCGGAGGTTCTAATCAACAGAACGTTAGGGTTATCTTTAAATTGCTGTATTGAAGCATTTTTAAGATTGATCTCATCTAAAATTTTTCTAACTTTATCAACAGATGGCGCACTTTTAAACATATACTCCTGGAGCTGGCCTCCGGAAAAATCTATTCCATAGGCCTTATTACCTTTCATAAAGAATGAGGCTAACCCCACCACAGTTATCCCAATAGAAAGCGCATAAAAAATCTTTCTTTTGCTGATAAAATCTATTTTTGTGTCTTTAATCAACCTTAACATCGGTAATGATTTCAAAATTCCCGAGCCTAAAAGAAGTTCAAATATTACCCTGGTTACAACGATAGCGGTAAATATACTGGCAATTAAACCGATAGTTAAAGTAACCGCAAAACCTCTTATGGGACCAGTGCCAAATTGAAACAAGAGAAAAGCAGCAATTAGAGTGGTAATATTTGAATCAAATATGGCGCTAAATGCGCGGTCATATCCATTGGTTATTGCCAGGCGTAAGCTTCTTCCTGCGCCCAACTCTTCTCTTATACGCTCATTAATAAGAACATTGGCATCCACTGCCATGCCTAAAGAAAGAGCTATGCCGGCGATACCTGGTAATGTTAAAGTAGCAGATATGCCAGGAAATATTAAAGGAAGCATTCCCAATGATCCTAAAATTATCAGTAAGTTAAGAAATAATGCAATATCAGCAATAAGGCCGGCTAAAAGATAATAAATAGCCATAAAAATAAAAACCAAGCTAATACCAATAACACAGGCCTTAACTCCCTTATTTATCGAATCCTGCCCCAGCAATGGTCCAATGGTTCGCTCCTCTTCAATATGCATAGGAGCTGGTAGTGCTCCCACTCTCAAAACTAAAGCTAAATCCTGAGCTGTTTGCACATCAAATCGTCCGCTGATTACCGCCTCACCTGAGGGAATTGCCTCTCTAATCCGCGGAGCTGATTGAACTTACCATCCAAAACAATCGCCAAGCGTTTACCTATATTAGCGGCAGTCACTTCAGCAAATTTT
>JAQTQJ010000008.1 GCA_028712255.1 Candidatus Omnitrophota bacterium | reverse complement strand
ATAGGCGTCAGTAGCCAAAGTTATACCTAAAGTAGAAAGCATACCTACTGCTGAAATTGCTATACCATAAAGGCCAGCGTTAAAATTCGCAGCTCCACCCGATAAATAAAAACTTATTAAAATAGCAATGCATACGATAATTACCGGAATTGCCGTAGACATCATACCTACCGCAATACCGCCGATAATTACGGTTGCAGGGCCAGTTAAAGAAGCATCAGCAATAGAGCGCGTTGGCTTAAAACCACTTGAAGTATAATATTCAGTACACAAGCCAATCAAAACACCAGCAATTAGACCAGCCAATACCGACCAATAAACACCTAAATGCTGCGCACCTAAGGTTGCTCTTACCAGAAAGAATGAAATTACTGCAACTATAAACGAACTAGTGAACACTCCTTTGCGCAAAGCTACTAAAAGAACCTTTTGGCTAGCCTGCTCTCCACTTTTAACAAAAAAAGTTCCGATAATCGAAGAAATAACTCCTACTGCCGCCATAACCATAGGCACAGTTACTCCGGCAACACCTAAACCTGCAGCAACACCTAAAGCTGAAGTTGCCACAATTGAACCTACATAAGATTCATAAAGGTCAGCTCCCATTCCCGCAACATCACCTACGTTATCACCTACGTTATCAGCAATAACTGCCGGATTGCGGGGATCATCCTCAGGAATTCCTGCCTCAACTTTACCTACTAAATCTGCGCCAACATCTGCGGCTTTAGTAAAGATACCTCCGCCAACCCTGGCAAAAAGCGCCATGGAGCTGGCACCCATCCCAAAACAAAGCATAGTTGAAGTAATTGCTGCGATTTTCTCCGTTCCTAATGGAGTAGGATGGCAAGAATAATACCAGTTTAGGAAATAATACCAAATACTTAAATCAAGTAACCCTAAACCTACAACGGTAAGCCCCATGACTGCTCCGCTTGAAAAAGCTACACGCAGGCCTGAATTTAAGCTTTTGGAGGCTGCTTGAGCAGTACGGCTTGACGACTGAGTAGCAATAGTCATACCAATAAAACCGGATAACCCCGAAAAGAAACCACCAGTTAAAAAAGCAAACGGCACAAATATAACCAGGTAATTCTTCAAGGCCATGGCTAGAAGAATAAAAAACACCACGACAAAAAACATTGAAACACCCAAATACTGCCTTTTTAGATAGGCTCGGGCGCCGACGCGAACCGCCTGGGCAATCTCCTTCATTCTATCCGTACCTTCATCCATTTTTAGGATACTTAAAGCTAGATAAAAAGCAAAACTCAAAGCTAAAATTGAACCAACAGGCGCTAGCAACAACAGATCAAACCCCATCTTTACTACGCTCCTTTCAAATTACTAATATGTTATAATTCTCTAATACAAAAATTAGAAAGCATATTAACACAGCTGCATTATTTGTCAATAGTAAATAGTGTTAATTTTATAATATCACTATTCCCTATGCAAACCTATACTTAAACATATAGAAAACTGCCCAAAAACCATCTCTAAACCTTATTTTCTTTCCAGATTTATACGTGCGGGGAGTATAAAATATTGGAACCTCTAGTAAACTCTTATTATTTTTCAATATATTACAAATTATCTCTACCTCTATATCAAATCCTGCAGCCTTAAGCTTCAAATCGTCCCAAGTACTTTTTTTAGCCAGTTTATAGCAGGTAGCATAATCATTAAGCCGGGATTTAAATAAAAAATTTAAAAGTGCGGTTAATATTCTGTTACCAATACTATGCATTAATAAGCCATGATGGCCTTTTAGAAACCTAGCGCCCAAAACAATGTCTGCTTTGTTCGTTTTAATTACTTCAATTAAACCAGGAAACTCATTTGGATTATACTCCAAGTCAGCATCTTGAATTATTACATATTCTCCGGTTGTATTTGCCAGTCCCGTCAAAAAAGCAGCACCCTTACCTCTATTCTTACTATGATGAATAACTTTCAAGTTATTATACTTAATATTCCTTAAAACATTCTCTGTCCCATCATAAGAACCATCATTTACCACAATAATTTCCATATCAATATCTACAGCATTAATTTTTTCCAAAATTTTACTTATTGTACTTACTTCATTATAAACTGGGACTATTACAGAAAGTAGTGGCATTTTATTTTAATTTTTTAGTAGGTAGGCGCAAACTTGTAAGATCTTAATTTATATGATAGTTATTTAAGCTTTTTATCCTCTTCAATTACATCCCCTTGAACATCAATAACCTTAGCTGCGGGCCTGTGGGTTTGACTATTAGAAACAAAACTACCCCCTTGCTGGCCGAATTGCTGCTTAATTTTATTAACCATAATACGAATTTTAAGGATAAATATTAATATTAGTACGAATTCAATACTTAGCCAAATCCGGGTAGAATTAAAAATTAACTTGCCGAAAAATAAATTAAAAATAATCAAGAAAGGCAATAAACAACCAGAATTACCCGTCCAAATAAATCCTGAATTAGGCATTAAAACTTCTCCCAATGTAACAGTTCTTTTAAATCACGCTTTTGAGCTACCTTAAAAACATCTTTATTCAGAGGATACCCCAAAGCAACCAAGCTGATTAACTTCATACCCGCTGGTACATTCAATAAAACATTGATCTGTTGACAGTAAGGTTTTTTATCTCCGGCAATCCAACAGGAACCTATACCTAAAGCCGTAGCTGCCAAAAGTATACTACAAGTAGCTGCACTCCCATCTTCAAGAAAATAATTAGTGTCTATGGAAAAAACCGCTATGCATGCTGCTGCCTGAGCCATAAACCTGGCATTTTGGCCCAGATTAGCAAACTGTGCTATTTTATTTTTATCAGTCACTACTATAAATTCCCAAGGCTGAACGTTCCTAGCAGTAGGAGCAAACCTTGCTGCATCAACAATCTCTTCAAGTTGTCTTTTGGGTATGTCTTTAACTTGAAATTCCCTTATACTTCGCCTAATCTTTAAAAGATTGAGAAGCCCTTGCATTTTTTCACCTCTTTAGATTAAATTATCCTAGTTTTTTGCGTAAGTCTTCAGGAATGGCTTGCGGTTTTAGGGTTTTATCAACACAAACAAGGATGGTTTTAGCTTTAACAATTATTTTTTTATCCTGATTATAGATTTCATGTAAAAACTCAATGCGCACCCCAGTCATAGCTCCTACTTGAGTTTGAATATCCAGTTCATCCCCATATTTAGCAGGGCATTTATAATCAATTTCCTGGCGTGCTACCACAAACATTATCCCAGAATCAGCTAATTGTTTGATTGAAGTATTTTTTAACTCAAAATATTCGGTTCGCGCCTCCTCCAAAAACTTAAGGTAGTTGGCGTAATAAACTACTCCTCCGCAATCAGTATGATGGTAATAAATGCGCTTTTTCATATTATATTATTCTACCTGCAATCTATGGATTGTCAATATATTCACCAATGAAATTATCTCCAATCATGCGCTTAATCCTAACCAAAACAACCTTATTCTTCAAATCAGGCTTATATGGCAGCCTAACCTGTAAATAGTTATCGGTTAAACCTTCCAAAAAATCAGGATTATCTTTAGTTCTTCCTTCAATCAAAATAGATAATTTTTTACCAATAAATTTACGCATAAAACTTAACCAGCTCATTTTGGCAGCATCTTTCATCCTTTCACAACGAATCTTGACCGTTACCGGATCAACCACCCCGGGAAATCCTACCGCTTGAGTTCCAGGCCTGCCGGAATAAGGAAATATATGCACTTTTAAAGGCATGATCATCTTTATCAAATCGAGTGAATTCTTAAAATTTACTTCTGTTTCGCCAGGAAAACCTATTAAGCAATCAGTAGTAATGGAAATCCCAGGAACATTACTTTTCAGCCTATCAATAAGATTTGAATATTTCTCTCTAGAATATTTACGATTCATAAGCTTAAGGATTCGATTATCTCCGCTTTGAATAGGAATATGCAGGTGCCGACAAAGTTTGCTACTGTTTCTAAAACAGTTAATCAACCCAAAAGAAACATCCCTAGCCTCTATTGAGCTTAACCTTATCCGTTCTAAACCCTTAATTTTTTCTAGTGCGTTAATAACATCAACAAGATCTATCTTTGGAGATAAATCCTTGCCATAAGCACCCAAACAGATACCAGTCAGGACAATTTCTTTATATCCACTGGCAGCCAGTTTATGAGCCTCATCAATTACTTGGTTGAGTTCTTTACTGCGCTCTTTACCCCGAACTAAAGCTACCTTGCAATAGCTGCAGAAATTACTACAACCATCCTGGATTTTTAAAAAAGCCCGGGTATGCTGATTAAAACTGCTTATTCCTTCAGGAAAAAAACTTTTTTTAATAATTAAATCAATTCCCCGGATATCGCTCAATGATTTAAGGTCTTTTTCAACAAGGCAGCCTGTTACAATTACCTTTGCTTTTGGATTGGAACGGATACATTTACGGATTATATTTCGGGATTTTTGGTCAGCGCTTGAAGTAACTGTACAGGTATTTATTAAAAAATAATCAGCCCGGACTTTATCAGTACCAGAAAAACCTTTACTTAAAAACTTTTCACGGATGCTCTGAGTATCATATTGGTTAGCCTTACATCCCAGAGTAAAAAATTTAATGGTTCGGCTATGCATTTAACTTAATGAAACTAACAACTGCAATAGCTGCAGTATCTACACGCAAAACACCTCTTCCAAGATTGACAGGGACAAATCCAGCCTCTTTTGCCAAGGCAACTTCAGAAGGCGTAAAATCTCCCTCCGGGCCAATTAACACTAACACATTTTTTATTTCCCTGGATGAGTTATTAAAAATATCTTTGAGGCTCTTTCTTTCTCCTTCTAATGTAGGAATTAATTTTAAATCAAAGTTATGGGCTAATGAAATTACATCTTTAAATTCGGTTACCGGCTTAATCAAAACAAGCTTGCTGCGCTGACTTTGTTTAGTTGCGCTTTGAGAAATTTTCTCCCAACGCTCTTGTCGCTCTATTCTTTTCTGATTGTTCAATCTAACAATTACCCTTTCTGTTTCAAGCGGGACTATGCATTCAACTCCTAGCTGAGTAAGTTTATCTACGATATCATCCATCTTTACCTTCTTAGGGATAGCGCAGGCAACCGTAATTTTAATCCCCGCATCATCATTTAATCTTTTTTCTCTTACCATTAATTTTGCCCCTTTTTCCCCAATTTCAGAGACTAAAACTATATATTCATTGCCTAAGCTATCAAAAATTGTAACCTGCTCTTTAGGCTTAATCCTGAGCACATTCTTTAAATGATGCAGTTGAGCGGGATCATTCAAAATAATTTGTTTATCTAGCGGATTAATTTTCTCAATGAAGAACCGGTTCACTCCGCACCTTCTTTCTTATTTAATTCATTAAACCGAATAACTTTAATATTTGAATATCTAGAAAGTGCGGAGTTCATTATTCTAATTCCTTCTCAGAGAATACTTCAGCGCTAAAAATATAAAGCTCTGTATTTTTATCCTTCCAGGCATCTGCAGGTAAGTTGGCTTTCTGAGAACAAAGCTGACTCAAAAATTCTTCTTTACTCCAGCCGGTTTCCGTAGCTACTTGCGGCAAGAATACTCCGCTATTTATGCCTCTTTTTACTAAAACACCATGCTTGCCTAGTTCTATTTTTTCAGCCGAATCTACCCTTTCCAATAGAGATAAAACAGAGATTTCCAGGTCAATGTCCTTTAATTCTGATAAACTAAGCGGATGAAAACGCGGATCATCAACTGCTGCCTCAATTGCCATATTGCCGACGGTTAAATAAAGCGGCTCTGTGCCCACAAGATTCCCTATACAACCCCGCAATTCTCCATACTTAGTAAGAGTAACAAATGCTCCCATTTTCTGATTTAAGACAGGATCAGTCTCATTTACTTGCAACTTAGTAGAAGTTTTCAAATACTTCTCGATTGCTTGCCGCGCGATATTGATAAGTCTTTTTCTCTGCTGGATATTTAACATATTATTCTCCTTAAGCCTAAACGCCACACAACTGGCATAACCTACCGTCCAAATATTTTTAACTGGCTTTCCTGTTAGAATCGCAGAATTAGTATAGTGTAATATCTCTATCTTTTTATAATCTAAATCTTTTGCAATGGCCAAACCAATTACAGTACCAAATCCTCCACAAGCCTGTGCTGATCCATCCCGTAAATTATAATATAATTTTTCATAATCCATACTTTTAATAGAATCCAGGGTAACTGCATCGGTCTTATCGGCTTTTTCAAAATCATATCCATGATATAAATCAGTTGACACTACGATCAAAACATCCTTACGCACTCCTATAGCTTGCCTAACTAGAAGTGCAATCTTTTTACAGGTTTCTAAAGAACAGTCTCCGACAACTATCGGAACAATTTTTCCGCCAGAGGCGGATCCGGCTCCGGCGGAGAAACCAGGTAAAAGCTTTTGCAAAAAAGGCAGCTGCACCTCAACCGAATGCTCATTATTAAAAGCAGATACATCCGAGAAAAGTTCCGGATCTTTTCCAATCATTTTTTTAGCCAATTCATTATCAATATTTATCCTGCCTAAACTAGTAACAAAAACGCCCTGAGTATAAACAGCAGCCCCATTAAAAACTTTATGATGGCTAGTCCCTATAATAATCACCGTTTTATAAGGTTTATCTTTAATGAGCTTATAGCCATAGGCAGCAGTTTGGCCTGAGTAACCGTATCCTGCGTGGGGACTAAGAAGTAAAAAAATATCTCCGGGTGCCTCTTTAGGATGAGCCTTTGATAAAAGATTATCAATCATCTTCGATAATTCTTCTTTTTGTTCCGGATAAAACTGCCCGCCAAATTCAGATTGTTTAACTGAAGAAGCAGAACAATTAAAAAATATACAGAAGATAAATAGTTTAGTTAAAATAATTAGTTTATAAAACATAGTCAGATTGGTTTTTATTGAAATAAATAAGTGGAGCTGGGGGGAATTGAGCCCCCGGCCTCCTCGTTGCGAACGAGATGCTCTCCCAACTGAGCTACAGCCCCAAACCTATACAACTACTTTATTTTCAAGGAGTTCTGGAATACTGGTTTCTTCCAGCTTTTTGTTATTATCTCCAAGTGTCCACAAAGTGTCCATTCTCTTGCCTAAAACGTCAACTGCTCGCTTCTTATGGTCTGGAGATAGATGGCTATACCTAAGGGTCATTTCAATGGATTTATGCCCCAGAAGCTCTCTAACAGTATTTAAATCAACTCCTGACATAACAAGCTGAGAAGCAAAGGTATGTCTTAAATCGTGGAAGCGAAAGTTAATTATACCCGCCTTTTTAAGAGCTGTAAAGAATGATTTTCTGACATTCCCATAAGGTTTATTATCTTTATTACAGAAGACATATTGGCTTTCTGGGTTTTTAAGAACGCCTATGACGGTCTTCTGCACAACTTCGTTCATAGGCACTTCTCTCTTTTCTCCGTTCTTGGTATCGTATAGGTGGATTATATTTCTTTTAATATCTATATCGTGCCATTTAAGCCCCAGGATCTCACCCTTACGCATACCAGTATGTAAGGCAACAATAACTATTGGCTTTAGATGCTCGCAGCAATGAGATAAGAGCTTGTCTATTTCTTCTTTCTCAAGGAAACGAACTCGCTTATCAGGCACCTTAAAAAGCTTCACTTTACTCATGGGGTTATCTGTTGCTTTACCCCATTCAATAGCACGATTATACAAAGAACTAAGGCAGTTTAACGCCCTATTTACTGTTGCATGAGATATAAACTGCTCCTCTTTGTCTTCCGTCTTTTGCTTTTTAACTTCTTTAATCCTCTCTGCTTTGTATTGCTCAATGTCTTTCGGGGTTATCTCGTGAAGGTATTTATTACCGAAATAAGCTTTTAGATTCTTAAGGTTAAAATAATCAGATTTAAACCACGACTTGTTATTAGATTTGCAATGCACCACTAAATACTCATCGGCAAATTCATCAAACCTTACTTTCTGCTCTTTCTTAATATCTAGGAACTTACCTTCAGCTATAGCAACTTTTCTCTTCTTGAGCACAATTTCAGCCAGCTTTTTGCTAGTGCCGATTTTCTCTCTTTTTCTTCTTCCGTTAAAATAGTAATCTACATACCAATTATCTCTTTTAAGAATAACTCCCATTTTATCCCTCTATCAGCTTCTTTAGTTTGTTAATCTCTTCTTTAGTCCAATAACGATAATTACCCATAGTAGTCCTCTTGGGCTTAGGCACTTTTCCGGTTTGCTCCCAATAGAAATAAGTCCTACGGCTTACCTGAAGTATCTTCTCTAAGTCTCTTATGAAATATCTCTTTCCCATATCCTTCATATACTTTAGTATAGTTTATTCAGTTTGTCAAGTCATTTCTGCGACCCTTCTCCCTTTAAGCCAGTTGTCAATTTGAGTTAAATCAAACCTTAGCGAACTCCCGATCTTTAAATAAGGAATTTTCTTATGGCACACCCATACATAAAGAGTGCCTTTAGTCAAACGTAAATACTCTGATAGCTCTGTTATATTTAAAAGTCGTTTATCCATAAGAATAAAATTCCTATTCCCTATTTTACCCAACTCAACTAAGCATTTTTTAAATAAGTATTTTAATGGCATGCTTTTACTTATAAGCAATCTTCCATTCAAAATTATCAACTCAAGTATTGGTTTCTTGTGTAGGATTTGATTTTTTTCTACCTATGCCTTTCCTCTTTGGATTATTACCCATACGATACGGAAATAAAGGACATTCAGTATCATCACAATACCGTACTAGAGAACAAGATTCTTGACAACTAAGACACCACTTTCGTATTGCTTTAATTGGAGTTAACATTTTATCCACCTTTCTAGTAATTATTGTCTAGTATCATAACTAAGTATAATACTAGAGTATTATTAATAAGTATCATTCATGAGTATTATTAATTAGTATGTTTTATGAGTATTACTAAGTAGTATTATTCATGAGTAAAAGTATAACTAACTTAGTATAATGCTAAGTATCATACTTGCCTCGCCTTATCATTAACTCCCATTCATAGTGTTATCCTCCTGTGATCTTAATAAATACTCATCTATTGCTTCTTTAATTGCCGGCAAATCTGACTCTTTGAAGTCTTTGGGATAATACCATTTCCCATCTTTCTTATTTAGATAGCACCTATTAATCACAAAGGTATTTATCCCAACTACCTTACCATCCTTAACACCAGGATTCTTCCAAATGCTTAAAACTACTCCGCTCTTTTGAATCCTGTCTATTAGCTTCCCATCGCCCTTACCCATTTTTTCCTCTCCTTTTTAAAGATTGTTAGACAAATAAAAAAACCCCATAAGCTTTTGCTTACAGGGTCTATAATAAATCAAAACTTGTTTTAAATCGTTACATTAAGAAAATTATTTCTTAAAGATAATTCTTCTTAATAGCAGATGCTTTTCAATTAACCTCCTTACAGTTAAGTCATTCCAATAGTACTTCTCGGCTTTTTCGGGGTTATCTGGGAATAACCTATGCACTTCTCGCTCTAATTTTCTTTGTAAGATTTCTATTGGTAAAGGCTTCTTCTTAGAGAGTAACTCAAACTGCTCCCTTATAAACCATCTTAGATTTTGTGTGGTAGTATCTGGTATCTTAACTTTGCCTCTCTTTTCTCTTAATAAACCAAGCCTTCTAAAAAGATCCATAATTGGTCTAGCATACTTTGGGGATTGAATTTTATAGTCTCTTGCGGCCAAGAAATTACTTATCAGAAACTCCGGAGAAGAATTAATCTCTTTATCATACTTCTTTATGTAAGCTCCAATCTTTCTTTTCTGGTTCGCATAGATTATCTCTTTGCCTGTAAATATCATACATCTAAATTCCACCTTCTTCCTATCAATGCCCTTAGCATCTAGCTCATAAGAAGTATACTCTAAGGGAGCTTCTGGCTTCTTAAAAATAAAAAAACCCTTTCCTTTATCTAAAGGGACATACTTGACTGCTCCACTTCTTGAAACTCTTCTTAAGTCAGCTAGTATTTTTAACCATTTTTTCATCTTATCATCAACTTATAAGAATACATCCTTCTTAAAAAACAGCAATACAGAAATACTGCTAAGAACAGTAAATCGTCCTATAGCTATTAACATTATTATAGCTAAATTGTTTTATAACTCTATAATTAATTTATAGCTGGGGTCGTATTTCGCTTCGGTGTGTTTCGGGGTAGTTTCGGAACCGACTATACCCATTCTTCGGTAAGTTTAGTATTTGACTTCGGTAAGCTATATTGTCTTTTGAGGCAAAGTGAAGGGAAATGCTTGTAATTTACCCTATTATGTACTATTCTGTTTCTTTTCTTCCTTTATTTCGTAATAAATAACAGTTTTGTTTGATTATTTTAAATTACAGCTATTTACTATCCTTCGGTGATTTATCTCCAATAAGAAAATCTTGTATTTTATCTAAATACTCCTTCTCAAGTTCACCGCTAGAACCTAAATCAGCTAGTGCTGGGAAGGTAAAACCAAGATTGCCACCGCATGTAGCAGTAATCCTCACTTTGACACTTACACTCACTTTCTCAGGATTCAATTCCTTTAGAATTAAATTAACTGAAATGTGCGGATTCCAGCAATATCGGTTTTTGGGAATTAAAGCAAGGTCGGCCTTTGGTCTAATATTGAGAGAAACCCTCCTATCAAAAGATATCAACCCGCCCTCTTTCTCAGCTGCTAGTATAGCATCTCCCGTAGAAGTAGCGGACTTAACCGCTGCCTGCCAGACTTCATTATAAGTAGATTGAAATGTCCTGCTACTTTCAAATTCTTTATGGATCAAGGGAGTTACTGTAACGCATCCATTCATTGATAATACTAAAACTAATAAACAAACTAGCCTTTTTACTTTCATTTATTTTCATCCTTAAATGAAGTTACCTTATGCGGTTTTCCAAAAAAATCTTTTAATATGACTGTTTCTTTTTCCTGTAGTTTCGCTATAGGTTGTTTAGATCCTTCTCCTTTATTCTTTTTAGCATGTAAAATATCCCGTATTTCAGTAAGTAGATTCACAACCTGATTCATTTTAAACCACCAGCAAATAATTTCTCTGCAAATAAACAAAATACCAAAAATAATCAAACAAGTATATATAATATTTATGGAATTCATAGTTTCCCTTATCTGATAGTTACCATTTGTGACCACATTTTCTACACTTAAAGGTACAAGTAAAATTCTTAACTGAACCCCAAAGGAACATTGTCATTGCCTTGTCTCCCGCTGATATTTTTTCAACTTCTGTTGAGTTACAAGTAGGACATTTAGGCACACCTACTTGTTCTTGTTTCTGTGGACATCCGCAATGCGGACAAGAATTAGCTTCTGAAGAAATTTCCTTTTTGCATTCTCTACATTTAATTATCATACGCTCCTCATTACAAGAGTCTTCTTTTGTTAACTTTCCTTCCAAATAGATGCATTTACTTTGTCAAATTGATGTATTAATTAAACATTATTACGTATTTTTAGCCAATGTTTAAATTTTCCTTCAGCTGTTTCAATATTGCCTTTACCGACATCTGGGGCTACGTAGCCCTTACGTATCCATTCAGCATCATAAGCTAAAATTATAAGATCGGGATTATAGCCATTAACATGCATTTGCTGCATGTGTTTTAGTATTGTATCTGCACAATCGTGTTCTTTAATATCTTTCATAAAACTAGATACTAAAGAATTATAAGAGTTATTTTTAACAGTAGTATCTATCTTTCTATCAGTATTTATATCAGTCTTTATATAGCCATTTTCTTGCTTCTCATAACCCTTTGAATTATATACAACTATAGCCCTCTCGTCTTTTACAGGCTTACCAAATCTGTAATCTAACACACCAAATACTTCTTCATCATCCTTAATTTCTTTAAGACTATGCCTAATTTTGTAATACTTCATTGGTAGACCATAGTAATAAAGATTTATAGCGTATTTATACTTTTTGGCTGATTCCTTACCTCTTAGTAGAATACCTTTCCTAATAAGTTCATTGATTATCTTAGACAAATGCGGTATTTTAATACCTGTTTCTGCTTCAATATCACCTAATCCAAGGTAATTTGTTTGTTCTCTCCTCATCATTCCACAACTCATTCTAGCAATAAAAAGTAATACCTGAGATTCAGTAGGTTTGTATGTCCCATTTATTATCTCCATGAGAAGACAATTGGGAATGCCAGAATACAAGCGATTTCCCTTATCATCTTGTGGTCTCCAAAGCTTACTTAGCTCATCACTCATCTTCTTTGCTCCTATAGCGTAACCAATGACAATTAAGCTTGTAGCCTCTTAGTCATTGGCTAATGTACCGTCTTTTACCCCTAAATGATAACAAATTTGTCCACTGAAATCCAACACTAATTCTAATGGAAAAACACAAATGAACCAGCCAGCAATCATACAATTATCTCTAAATCTCTTATTTTATTAACACCTTTTATGTCTCTTGGAAGCTTCATTTTAGTAGTCCTTTAAGATTAAAAAGCACTTCATAAGAAACACTTCATTTTACTCGTCCTTTAAGATTAAATTTAGTTTCGTAACCACTTACTTATCTAAGTTATTTGATGTGTTATAAGTGTTTATTGTAGTGTTCCCACTTTGGTCTGTGTAAGCTTGAGCTGATTCACCTGATAAAGAATAACCTGTAGTATAGGAGTGAAGAGTAGATTATATCGTTTTTTTAATAATAAGCCCCACAATGGGCTTTATGTCGCAAAATGAAGGTATTTTACCCAGCATATTCCTTTTAAAAGAGGTTACCCTAATTAAAACTTGGCATAGATGAAATAGATGAACCCTTTGATAATAAATCAAATAAGCAAAGAACAGTTATAACTATTGTAATGAAACCTAAAACCTGTGCTACTTTAAGCCCTGTCGGATTCATCGCGCCATTAGATTCTTTTGAAAACAATAAAACCATTCTAGTTATTACATAAGAGCCAACTATCAAACCAATATCGGGAAGCATGATTCCTCCTTTTGTTTTAGCTATTATTCATAAAGGATTGCTATAATTTTCTAGGCATATTAATCTTGCCAAGTAGTAAGAATGCCGTTTTCAAAATATAAATATTGCTTGCTATATACCCATTGCTCGTGAGTTGAATACTGCGTAACTGTCCTATTTATATCCCCTGGCTTGCCCCAAGATAACAAAACTTCTTCTTTAGCCATGCCAATACGAATTTTCTTATTTATAACTTCATCTTTAAAAGCTAACCGTTCAGGATGCTCTTTGAAGTATCTGTCTATCTCCTCTTTCCATTTTGCATGCTCTCTAGCAAGCTTTGCTCTTATATTTTCTGCAGAATTGGGAATAAACTCAGCATCTTCGGGGCGATAGGGAGAAGTATCTGAAGCCCACGGTCTATAATACGGATTAGCACAACCGCTTACCAAAATTACTAAAGAAAATAACCAAATTAAATTCTTCATTTTCCTCGCCTCAATATACTCAGTGTACCCCATATTTTAATACAACTTAAATCTTATTTATCTAAATTTAGCCTGGCAATATTTACAAACCAAGGCATCTTTATCAATAATTGACTTACATTTTGGGCATTTATAAACGGGAGTGGCTGCATCTATGCAACTAAATATACCCACGACAACAGCGAGAACACCCCATGTAATAGCTCCCAAACCAATTGCTGATACCAAGTAAACTATCCCTCTTCCCACCTGTCCCTTTATCATCTGTCCTGTACCAGGAATTATAAGAGAAATAACTGCTGGAGCACATCCGCTTTCCTCTATTTTAGATAAACTGATTGTATCTTTTTCAACTTCTTGATCTTGTAATTCTTCTTCTAATATCGTATTGCACTTAGGACAATTTTTTACTTCAAAAGCATAGGCTTGTGAACATAAAGGGCAAAACTTACCAGTTGGAATCCGTTCTGTAGCCTTGACTTTCTCTAAAAACTCCCTACAATGTTTACATTTAATTGCCCCATCCTGTATCTCTTCTGCACAATAAGGGCATTTTTTCATAGCTTGCCTCCTGTTTTCAATGCTGCCTTTAAGAAGATTTGGTCTATTATAGTAGGGGCGATTTTAAACTCCTTGGCAACCATTTCTATACAAGCTTTATCAGATAAACTTGGGTATGTATCAAATACTGCCTGAACTCTTTTACCAACATTCTTCTCAAATGATGTCAATGGGGCAGAATATTCTCCTCTTTCATTAAATATAATGTCATAATCTGACGCCTTGAATACAATAAGGCTTTTCTTTTCATTATCTGTTGGCATCCTTTTTTCTATACTAACTATTTTCCATAAAGGATTCGAAAATATTACAAACCCTCCATCAACCTTAAACTTATTACCTGAAATCTGTTCTCCCTCAAACAAAGTTTTATCTTCTAATATCACTATATCAGAAAAGCAAGCTTTATAAAAAAAGACTTGAGTCGCTATTATTACGAAGGCGATGATTATCCTCATAACCCCTCCTTATTCCAAACAACTATTAATTGCTTTTTATTTACTTTGTTCATTTAATACAGTTTCAATTTTATCTAAATATTCTTTTTCCAAAACTCCTTTTGAATATGAACCCATAACTTTTATATCAATCTCCACCTCAGTATGATCTTCATCTTTTTTTGAAACAAACATATGGATGGATCTAAAAGCTACTATCCCTAAAGAGAAATTAACATACTTGAAAGGATGATAGGGATCGTGATTAGCTAAAGAAATAAATCCGTTCTCTTTTCTAGCTTCTAAAATATCACCTTCGGTAGCCTTAAGCGTTACTTCCCATACTTTATCGTAAGAAGCATTATATATTCTACTATTCCCGATTTTACCCCTTGGTATAGATGCACAACCACTAACCAATGATACCAATACCAACAAAACGATTATCTTCTTCATTATCTCCTTTGCTTATTCCCTGAATCTTACTCCCAACAAAAAGCGGGCGCATATTCCCACCGGCAACTGTGAAGTAAATCCGATAAGACTGCATTTCCCGCCTCCCTTTCGGGGAGTGATGCAGCTTACCTTACTTCACAGTTAGAGGTTCTATGTCCTCTTTAAGGCATGGCTAGTGAACCAAATTGTCTTTGCTTCTAAAGCAATTCTATCTCAAAAATAAAAATAAGCAATTTCTTATTCAACTATCTTTGATCCCTAATGCATCCTTAAAGTAGTGTCTAAATAGTGTCTACCTAAGGTTAAAATTGATTAAAAACCATTAAAAACTAATAAAACAAAAATACTACCTAAGTTATTCAATGAGTACGTATTTACAACAATTTCAATATGTTATAAAGATTGCCTGGTTCTCGTTGCGAACGAGGCGCTCTCCCAACTGAGCTACAGCCCCAAATTAGCCTAATTTGTATTAATTTAGCATAACTTCTTACTGTTAGCAAATAAAAAGGGCTATCTTATCTTTTAATTAAGTACCAACCTTATAATCGGGTTTTAGGAAATTAGTTTGTAGAACAATTACTGCAGATTACTCTTGTTTTCATCATTACCTGGGGATTTGTCGTAAGAAGGGCTGACGGAGTAGTACTAGCAGATGGGTCATAGAGGCCAATTAAACCAATTTCAACAACATTTGACATACCATTAGAATCAGGATCTATTATAAAATAAAAACCAGATGAAGGCGGGCTTGGCAAAGGATCCGGAATGATCGTATTGCTAAAACCAGAGATAATCCTACCACTGAGATCCTCATCTACAAAAGAACCGCAAAGCCCACCACTGCAACTGGCACTCAATGTATTGCCAGAAAGAGAATACCTAATCTGAGCATCATCAGTGTAATCTGAAGGAGTATGAGGATTGTTAAAATCAACCCACACACGGAAACCCGTTGGGTTACCTGGAGGAAAAAGTTGAAATACAGGCCTATTTCCGTTTGCTTGCTGGAGGTATTTACTCATATGCTCCAAAGCATAGGCAAGATCATTCTGAACTTTTACTCTTCTATCCGAATTGATTACTTGGCCATGGCTAAATGTTTCAAGGCTGTAGATACACAGAACCATGGTTGATACGATAAGAATGCTTACAATTAACTCAATTAAAGTTATTGATTTGGTATTTTTGGAAATACTAGAATGAGGTCTTTTGAAAAAGGAGAAAACAATTTTCATGCTTTCCTGAGTTTTACAAGGTTGACTCAGTCCAAATAATTGTCGTTGTCACTCTGCGTAAATTAGTACCGCTCAAAGCAGTATCAGTTGTACTATCAGCAACCTTATAGGTAGCAGAAAAGATTCTATTGTTAATCGTTTGGGAAGGAAGGCTTACCGGAGTAGCTGAAATATCAAGGGCATTGGAATCCCAAGTATCCTGACGCACGAAATTACCGAGTGGATCCATAAAAAACCTTCCTAATTCAGACCCAGTCATGCGTTCACGAGCATGTATAATATTTTTAGTACCTGAAACAAAAACACTAAGTAATCCTACTATTAACAAAGCAAATATTACTGAAGATACAAGTATTTCAACTAATGTAAAGCCTTTCTGATTTTGCATATTCTGCTACAGACAAGAACCGGTGCAGGCTGGATCCTCAGAGGCACTCGATGAATCAAGTGACCAAGTCCTACCTGATCTGGCTGCCTGAACAATCCCAGTTGAAGAAGCGTTATTTATACTGTAAGTCCATCTCGGTGATGCAGCAGTAGGTAAACTCAGCCTTAAATTAGTGTTTATTAAGCTGACATTGCTTGTAGAAACATAAGAATCATATGGATAGTAATTATCACCAACTTCCATCTTATAGATCCTCTCTGCAGCACGCATAAGTGCCAGAGTTGCTCTTGCTTCCTTATCTAAAGCCTTCTCCGTAGGTGTGCCAAAATTAGTATAAGCCAAGGCAGCCAAGATACCCATAATTATAAGCACTACTAATATTTCAACTAGAGTAAAGCTCTTAACCATCAAGTAATTATTAAATAGTTATATTTTATTAGTATTTAATATCCTAATGCCGCACCTGTACCACCCCATGTACCATTAACTGCTAAAGTTTTAGTATAAGCTGAGGGTCCTACAGGAGCCTTACCGGCAGTAGTACATCTGGTAGCAGTACATGTACCGCTTGCAGCGCAAGCATAAGTAAAATAATGTGTACCAGTTGCGCAAGCGGTCTGGATAGAAGCATCTAAGTTAGCCATATTTGTTTCATAAGCACCATTCTCAAGATTGGCAGCTATCTGTAAACTCCTCAAAGAACCTAATATTGTCCTTGCTTCAGCTGCATGGCCTTTTTCCACCACTTTAGTATACTGGGTTAAACCTATCGATGCCAGAACTCCAACAATTATGATAACTACTACTAATTCGATTAAAGTAAAACCTTTTCTCACTTTTCCTCCTTTTTATTAAAAAAGGTAGCCATCAAGTAATTATTAAATAGTTATATTTATTAGTATTTAATATCCTAATGCCACGCCTGTACCACCCCATGTACCATCAACTGCTAAAGTTTTAGTATAAGCTGAGGGTCCTACAGGAGCCTTACCGGCAGTAGTACATCTGGTAGCAGTACATGTACCGCTTGCAGCGCAAGCATAAGTAAAATAATGTGTACCAGTTGCGCAAGCGGTCTGGATAGAAGCATCTAAGTTAGCCATATTTGTTTCATAAGCACCATTCTCAAGATTGGCAGCTATCTGTAAACTCCTCAAAGAACCTAATATTGTCCTTGCTTCAGCTGCATGGCCTTTTTCCACCACTTTAGTATACTGGGTTAAACCTATCGATGCCAGAACTCCAACAATTATGATAACTACTACTAATTCGATTAAAGTAAAACCTTTTCTCACTTTTCCTCCTTTGTTAATGATTACTATTTGATAAAATATTCTAACTTATTCTAGAAAATTGTCAATAACTATCCACCCCCTTTTGAAAGTTCAAATATAGGCAAGAACATTCCTATAACCATTATACCGATAACCAATCCTATAAAAATTAAAACAAACGGCTCAAACATAGCAACAAATCGAGCAAGAAAAGTATCGCAATATTCTTGATAGAAAGAATTAATCCTTTTGAACATCTGTGGTAGTTCGCCTATCTCTTCACCAATACTAATCATCTGAATAACCATAGGTTCAAAGAAACTGCTGCGCTCAAGTGACTCTCTAAGTGGCTTACCTTCCCGTACATCCTCTTTAATTTTTTTGATTATATCAGCCATAATCAAATTATCTACACTACGCTCTGATATCTCTAAAGAATAAAGAATTGGGACTCCTGATTCAAGAAGAGTGGCCATCTCCGAAGAAAATCTTTCAATATTCATAGCCAAAAAAAATTCACCAAAGACCGGCAATTTAAATTTAAATTCTTCAAAACTCCTTCTACCGAGTTTGGTTTCTATATATTTTTTAAAAGCAAAAACTGCTCCGGCGATTACTATAATTATCAAAAATAAAAATTTCCTAAGAAAAGTACTTACACCAACCAATATCTGAGTAAGTGCAGGAAGGGTCATATTAAAATTTTTGAATATCTCAGCAAATGTAGGGACTATTTTTATAGTTAAAAACAAAAGCGCCCCTAAACCCACAAGCGTTAAAATTGCCGGGTAAATCAATGCGGAAATAATCTTTCTCTTAAACTCACCTACCTTTTCCAGATATGACGCAAGCCGGCCTAGAACAACTGCCAGATTTCCACTGGCCTCTCCGCTTTCAACAAGATTAACCCAAAGATCCGAGAATACTCTAGGATGTAAAGCCATTGCCTCATGAAAACTTAAGCCTGCTTCCATATTTTTAGTTAAATCTGTAATAACTCCATAGAGTTTTCTGCTGGATACCTGTTTGGAAATAATATTCAAACTCATCAGAATCGTAACTCCTGCACCAATTAAGGTAGACAACTGCCGACAAAACAAAGTAAGGTCTTCACTAGTAACTCTACCATGTTTAGGTTTAAACTTACTCCTAACCAAATTATCAACACCTTTACCCCCAGGCTCTGTGCCTTCAGGGATAATATTGATTACTACCAAATCTCGAGACTGGATTTTAGTTACTGCATCTTCTTGATTTAGCGCCTCTTCACTGCCAGTTTCTTTAACTCCAGAACGATTTCTAGCAACATAGTAAAACTTAGGCATTATTCGACTCCCAATGTAGTAGAGAAAACTTCTTCCAATGAAGTTACTCCACCTTCAACCTTCCTAATTCCTGATTCATAGAGTGTTTGCATGCCTGAAGCCCTAGCAACTTCACGTATTTTCTGAAATGATGCCTTCTGAGTAATCAAATCCTGGATCTCCAACGAAACAGGCATAACTTCAACAATACAAGTTCTGCCTTTATACCCGATATTATTACATTTAGCACATCCTTTAGACTTGTAAATAAGTTCTGCTTTAACAGCCGCACCTTTAAGCTGAACACTAGTAGGTTCATATGCCTCTTTACAATCCGGGCATAATTTACGAATAAGCCTTTGCGCAATAACAATAAGCAGTGAAGGCGCAAGCATATAAGGCTCGATGCCAATATCCATAAGCCGGCTTACTGCAGATGGAGCATCATTAGTATGCAAAGTACTCAAAACTAAGTGGCCGGTAAGGGCCGAGCGAATACAAATCTGCGCAGTCTCTAAATCCCTAACCTCACCAACAAGCATAACATCCGGATCCTGCCGTAAGAAACTACGTAAAGCAGCCGCAAAGGTGAGCCCGATTTCCGGTTTTATCTGTACCTGGTTAATTTGATCCATTTTATATTCTACGGGATCTTCAACGGTAATTATATTTTTCGTAGGACTCTTAATTTCATTTAAAATAGCATAGAGTGAAGTAGATTTTCCACTACCGGTTGGGCCAGTAATTAAAACTAACCCATAAGGGGAAGAAATTGCCCTACGTACATGCTCAAGCTGTTTAGCATCAAACCCCATATATTCCAAATTTAACGAAACTCCGCCGCGGTCTAAAATTCTTAAAACCGCTTTTTCCCCGTATATAGTCGGAATAATGGAAACACGAATATCTATCGGACGTTCATTAATACGCACTAGAATCGCCCCATCCTGAGGTAATCTTTTTTCCGCAATGTCAAGCTTAGCCAAAATCTTTACGCGTGACACAAGCGGTAAATGCAGGTGTTTTGCCGGCGAAGGAATCTCATAAAGTTTACCGTCAATTCTATATCGTAACGAAATCCTGTCTTTAAAGGGTTCAATATGGATATCTGAAGCCCGCTCATCGATTGCCTGTCGGATTATCAAATCTACTAATTTTACAACCGGGGCCTCTTCTGCCCGGGCAATCAGTTTATCAAGGCTCAACTCCTGCCCCATATCCTCCTGCCCCTGGGCAATTGAAGCACTTACATCATAACTTGAATCTACAACATCCTTAAGCATGGCAGATTTACCATAAAATTCTTCAACCGCCTTCATAATATCGGATCGCGTAGCTATCACTGGATTAATTTCACTACCAGTAAGCTTCCTAAGGCTATCGATAAGGAGCAGGTCTAAAGGATCGGCCATTGCTACGGTCAAAGAGCGAAGCATCCTTGAAAGCGGTAAAACACAATTCTTAAAAGCAAAATCCTGAGGAATCATATGCTCTAAGCCCTGATCCATCGCCGGCTTAAGCATTCCCGTACCTATTGAAAAATAAGGCATATTTAACTGTTTGCCTAATGCTGCCACCACCTGGTCTTCTTTAACCATCCCCAACTTAACTAAAATCTCACCAAGCCGTCCACCCTCCTGCCTCTGTGCGCTGATAGCTTTTTCCAGCTGAGTAGCAGTAATAAGCCCTTCTTTAATCAAAAATTCGCCCAGTCTTAAATACCTATCTTTTACCATTATTGATTAATTAACGCTTCTTATCGAATTTATTCATACTGGAATCGATAATATGCTCTCTAGCTGAACCAAATGCAGACCCCTGTTCCCTAATCGGAAGCTGGATATTCTGAATTTGAGCAAGGCTAACATCTACCTTGTCTTTAACAATGCGGGGGGTAATAAAAACTATTAGCTCGCGTTCGATATCTTTTGTTTGAGATCTATGCCTAAACAACGCACCCACCAAAGGAATATCACCTAATATAGGCAGCTTTTTATTTTCAAGGCTCTTATCCTGATGGATCAATCCGCCTAAAACCACTGTTTCCCCATCCTTAACTTTGACTATAGATTTTGTACTTCTTATTTCAATATCAGATTGCGGATTAGTTGCGCTACTTAATGAACTTATGCTGGAGACACTTGATTTTGGATTTACAACCATAGTAATCTCACCCGTATCCAAATTTATCTGTGGAGTCACCCTAAGAAAAATACCGGTTCCTTCTTTAGTAAGCTCCAAATCAGTAGATCTTTTATATTCACTGGTAGTAGTAGGCGAACCTCCCGTGCTAAACACTGTCGTATCTGTCCTGCCTACTATCTCGTCTTTAGTAATAAAAATTTCTGCAGTCTCATTATTTAATGTAAGAAGTTTGGGCCGCGCTAAATATTTCGTATCAGTTAATGTTTTAATATAATCAAGCTGCATCTGATAAGTATTGGCGTCCGGATTAATGGACAAAGTACCATAAGCTCCATTTGTAAATTTTCCCCAACTATGGTAAGGAAAACCACTGGCAGCTGTAGCCCCTGTAAGAATAGCAGTAAAGGGAGTATCGCCAAACTCAAAGCCTATTTTATCAACTGCATTCTTGCTCACATCAAGCATTTCTACCTCAAGCATAACTTGAGGTATTGATACATCTAAAGACGCGATAACCTGGTTAATTACCTTAATTTTCATGGGGGTATCAGTAACAATAAGGCTATTAGTGCGAAAATCTTCTATCAAAGAACCATTAGGAGAAAGTAACTTTTTAATGGCAGTAGTAATACCACCTTCACTTTCTTCTTTCCATTTAGTATTGGAAACAGCCTGAGAACTTGAGGTTTCAGATGATCCAGGTTTGAGCACATCTTTGGATAATTCAGATTTTAATGATGAGATTGATACAGTGGCATTTTTCAAATAAAATACTTTTGTCACTGTTTCCGTTCCCATTTTACCCCATTCTTTAACTACAATAATACTGGACTTATTATCCAAATCATAGGAAAGATTATTTGCGCTAAAAATTTTATCCATTGCCTGGCTCAACGGTACCTTATCAAGATAAAGAGTAACCTTTCTATCCTGCACCGCTTCAGAAGCAATAAAATTCAGCCCTGACTGCATAGAAAATACTTTTAGGATATCCTTGAGGCTGGCGTCTTTAAAATCCATGGAGATCGTAACCTCACTTGAGGAAATATCCGGTTCTGCTTGTGCGTTTAACCGCATGTTAAAAAAAACAAACATTAAAAAAATGACACCGACCATCATTAAAAATACTTTCTTCATTTGATCCTCCTTAAGATAACTTTATGACATTAAAAAAGAACATTATTTTTCGTTTTGCCTGGCTTCAGGATTTTGACCAGAAGCAGATAGATTAATAACCTCACCAGAAAAATCTAAATTAATTCCTTTTTTATCTATACTAAGGATCTTAGCCCCATTTACAACATCACCTACAGATAAAACCTCACCATTAATAATGGCCTGAGGCATCTTCCCTCCCCAGATTATTCCTTGTACTTTCAAAGAATTAAGATCAATAGTAGGCGCAATTAACTGACCCTCTCCTGGCTGTAAAGACACCTCTTTTTTCTCTTCTTTAACTAAGTATGTAGAAAACGGGTCACGAAGTTTTCCAGATTTATATTTGATTTGCGGACGTTCAGTTATCACATCCGAAGCACCTTCTTGAGCCAAAACAAAACCAGCTAAATTTATTCCGCCAGATAAAATAGTTAAAAATAACATAAAACTAAGAGTTCTTTTCATTATTTATAAGTAAGCGATAGTGCTGATTTTCAAATTAACGTTTAAATTTTCAGTAACAACTTCTTCTGGTCGATTAGATTCCGCTAAAGCTACACTTACTTCATCAACTATATAAATATCCTTATAACTCTCAACTTGACTGATAAAATCACCTAAGGAATGATAATTAGGGGCAGAAATCGTCAACAAAAATGATGTCTTTATGTAGGAGGCAAACGACTCTTCAGAGCTAGGCTTTATAGAAACAACCTTCACCGAACAATTCTTAGCTATGGCTGAAATTGAATCCATAACTGAACCTATATCTTTTTTTACAAAAACCTTCTTATATCCATCCATTTTCTTTTCCAGTCCCGATATCTCTTCCATAAGCATATTTTTCTTAACTTCATTATCTTTCTCCTGAACCAAGGAATTAGCCTTTTCATCACCAGACCTATAAATCTGAAAGGCGATAAATAATGCCAAAAGAACTACGCCTAAATTCAAAATCTTATTTTTATTTTTTTCCAATACTCCTGATTTTGCCATTCTATTTTTTCTCCGGAAGACTACGGCAAATTATCTTAAATACCGTTACGGTTTTATTATTTATCAGTTTTTGATCAATAGAACTTATTGAAATTTCTTTAAAATATTTGGAAAACAAAGGTTCTTTTTTCAAGTTTGTAAGAAAAATGTTTACCGAATCAAATTCCTGGTCAGTATTATCAAGATAAACCTTTCCACTAAGCGTAAGCTCTGCCGTAAGGTCCTTTTTTTGGTTAAAACTGAAACTATCTAACCATACCCCTTTAGGTAAAGCTGCCGGGATCGCATCAAGCGGGTAAGTAACATACTTTTGATTTTTTATTAAGTTTCCTAAGGTAATGATTTTTTTTCTATATTTTCCACTTAACGCGGTTAAGCTATCAAAACTGTCATCAGCAGGCATAAAGCTGATTTTTATGCGCTGGCTCCTAATTTCAGCCAATTTTTCCTGAATAGGCTTCTTACGCATTAATCCATACCCAAAAACAGCCGCGCACAAAAAAATACCTAAAATAATAAATTTTAAGTCAAGTTTTATACCCTCTAATAAACCAGCTGTTTTCCATCCCTCTGCAGCTTCCTTAGTTGCTTTAAGCCTAGCTCCAATCAAATTAATTTTTGTTTTAAGAGGCACAGACCTAAATAAAGCAGCAGAAAAACTTTTAGCAAGTATCGAAGAATACTCAACGTCTTTACCAAAAACTTTTTGAGTTTCTACAAACTTTACCGGTATAGCAGATTCCGTAAAAAAAGAATTTACCTCTGTAGAGCTATTCTTATCTGAGATAACAAAAATAGTCTTAATATTTTTTCCCGGAAATTTACGGTTATAGTAATCAAGAGAAACACGGATTTCATTTTTTAATTTCTCCTGCTTAGCAATAGAATCCGCTTCAACAGTTTGCTCAAATCCCGCAGGCTCTCCAGTTAGAACAAAATCACGGCTAAATAAAGAAAAACCGTTTTCAAAAACAGTGAAATTTGACTCATCTTCGTTATTTAAATCAAAACAAAGAATTGCAACTATGCCTGTTTCTTTTAGGCCGGATAGCTTTAAAAACCGTAAAATACTAAAAGCCGAGTACTCAAGCATACTAACTTTAAGGTTAAGCTGCTTGGCAATAGAAACATAATTTGCCAAAATTTCCTTCTTGATGCCGACAAAAAGCACTAAGCTTGTTTTATCTTTCTTGTTAAACAGAACCTGAAAATCATAATCCAGTTCCTCAAGTTTGAAAGGTATATATTTCTTTGCCTCAAAATTAACCGCCCCTTTTAATTCGCTCTGAGGAAGAAGCGGAATTTCAAAAGTACGAATAACTAAATCCTGCCCGGAAAGGCAAAAGAAAGCTTCTTCGGCACTTACATGGTAAGTCCGAAAAGCATCTTTGAGCATAGCCATTAGTTTTATATCCGATGGGACTTTTTCTTCTAATTCTGCCATCGCTAAATTAGGATGCGGCAGGCGGATGTTATTTACAATCTTTTTTCCGCTGGTTTCTACCAGGCAGATATCTTTAATTCCAAAATATATACCTAAAGAATTCATTGTCCATCTCCCGAAGTACTCTCACGTTTCTTAGACCTTAGCCAATTATCAATATCCTTACGGTCAAATCTCCAGACACCTCCCACCTTAATCCCTGAGATCTTACGCTGATTAAGCCAATTATAGATAGTTTGTTTCTTTAATTTTAAATAATCTGCTAATTCATCAATATCTATCAGTCTTGACATGAATACCAGTTTTCCTCTCTATCAGGCATACACAGTAGCTTAACTATAAAGTACTATGGTTTTAATTAAAACATAATCCACTTATCTTGTCAAGTATTTTTTTATATATACTTACTTATACTTACTTGCATTAGTTAACAGCGACGAATAATGGAGTATGCCTTTGCATACGCCATTATAATAAACTTACTTAGATTATAATATCTTATTAAATAAACTGCTAAGGTGAGTAAGTATAGGTGGCTTTGGCGCTTATCTTCCTTGTGCCAGAAATTCCTGTCCCAGTGTTATATACAGTAATATCTACTCGCTGAATTGATTTAGGCAGATCTGGCTCATTAATATCACAACCAGTTTTACACATAGTCTTTATATATTCTCCGCTAGCAGGCCATCCTACGTCATCATTCCTGCGTAGTTTATCCAAAGCATAAATCACTCCTGCCTTAACAGCATATTGGGCTTGAATACGGCTCACCTGATGATGGGTTAAACGTGACTGGTTAGAGATAATTCTTAAGATAACAGTAGTTAGGGTCACCACCAAAAGAATTACCCCTAGAACGATTAAAAGAATTATCCCTTTTTTAGTACAATTAGGCTCCTTCTGAAAAGGTATAGGAAGACTTATCCCTATAGAATTAGACATCTTTCCTTAAAGAAATCCGGTAGTCATTATTTGTTTTCACTAAAATGACATGTCCTTCCCGAGCAAGCCAGCCTAAACTCATTAAAATATTCTCTTTTGTACGATCAATATTCTTGCTCAGCTCAGTTAAACTAACCTCTCCCTTTTGGTCCAGGTAATGCCAAATCTCACCAGCAACTATACCGATTTCAATAATCATATTGCCTCCCTTAATTGTTTATTCTATAAACAATCAGTAATAAGTCAACTATTTTTTAATGAGCGCTTGACTTACGAACACGTAAGTGTGAGTAAGTCAATGCGCGAATTAGTCCCGCGGAGTGTGCCAAAATTATCGAAGAGAATTTTGGCACATGTTACGCAGCGGGACCTACTGATTTGAATTTATCCAATCAATCCTCTCCTGAGCAAATTTTGCTTCTTCCGTATTCTTCTGAATGACTCTTTTGTATATCTTCAATGCCTCTTTAAAATCCTCTTTATCTTCATAAAGTTTAGCTGCGCGCAAAAGTGCCAATACAGATGAATGCATATCTTGTTTGTCTAAATCAGCAGCCAGGATATATTGCTGGATAGCCGCATCAAACTCTAAATTACTTTCAAATACTTCAGCTAAATTAAAGTGAATATCAGCTGCATCCAAAACATCTGTCTCCTCAAGGCTTTTACTGTAATATAGCTTTGCTTTTTCATAATCCTGGAGCTTATAATATGCCTTTGCTAATGCTACTTGAGCTTGAGCTCTCAAATCAACGCTACCTAATTCAAGTACTTTTTTAAAACTTTCAGCTGCCTGTTCAAATTTATTCTCAGCAGTAAAAATCAGGCCCATAGCATAAAACACATCCGCAACTAGTCGGCTATCTGAAAAATCTTTTATTAAAGAATTGAAGTATCTCTGCGCAAGAACTAAATCACCACAACGATAATAATACTGGCCAAGCCACCACATAATATCAGGAAGAAGTTTTGAATCCGGATACTTAGTACGTAAAAGTTTAAAACTCTTGAGGGCTTCATTTACCTGCCCTAGCTTATAATAACAATCGGCAATTTCATATTCAGCCTTCTGGCGTAATTCAATATCCTGCGAAGCTAACTTAAGTGTATCTTTAAAAATAGAAAGCGCCTCATTGATTTTTCCTAAATTAAGGAGCGAATTTCCAAGCATATATAAGGCTTGGGAGGCTAAAGCGTTGTCTTTGAACTGTCCCTGAAACTTAGAAAAGATTTCGAGACTATTTTTGTAATCTGCTTTTTGAAAATAAGCTGTACCTAACGAATAAAACGTATCCGCCAGAAAATTCGATTGAGGATAATTTTTTAAAAAGGACTCAAAAATCATAACTGCTCCATCATAATCGCCTCTTTTTAACTTTAAAGCTCCAATTTGATATTGCGCATAATCTGCATAAGCTACAGTAGGGTATTTTTTTAGAATCTTCGTATAGGTTTCTTCGGCTTTTACTAATTCACCCTCATCCTTATAAGCGTCGCCCACCTGAAAAAGCATCTTGATATTAACAGCCTGGTCTTTACTTTTTTCCATAAGATCATCAAATATGCCTATACCTGAAGAAAACTGCCCTCCTTTTATATAAGCTAAAGCTAAATTATACCGCAATCTACTCGTTAACTCATCTGGCACCACAGAGCTGTCAATCTTATCCAATCCTTCTTTATAAACATCCGCGGCATGATTATATTCCGCTAGGTTATAGAGCGCATCCGCTTTACCTAAATAAGCCTGCATACACATCAAAGGATCGCTGCTTATATTAATAAGCTGTTCATAAAGTTTCTTAGCCTCATAAACGCGATTAGTCTGATTCATTAATACTGCCTGGCCCAATATAAAAATATCAAGGCTTTTTTTATCCAGACTACCATATTTAATATCCCCAAATACCTCTTCGGCTTCTTTATATTTAGCAAGCTTAAGATACGACCAACCAAGCCCTAACTTTGCCAATACCTGCGCCTTCTGCTCTTTAAAAGCCTGCACTGATTTAAGGTAGTTCTTAACTGCTTCATTGAAATTATCCAAGTAAAATTGCGACTCTGCCAAATAAAAATATAGGTAGGGCAGCCGCAATCTATCATTATTGTAAAGCCTAAGGACAGACTTCACCTTATTCTCTAATTCTGCATATTTTTTAAGGTTATACAAACACTCAATTAATTTAAAAGCAGCATCTTTACTCTGTGGCTCAGTTGGAAATTTCTCTAGTAAACTCATAAAAACCTGCAGTGCCTGGTCATATTTTCCCGTTTGGGAAAGCGACCAACCTAATGAATAGTAGGCTGAAGCCGTATACGATGAAAGAGGAAACTCATTTATTAGTTTATGATAAAGCAAGGCAGCATTATCAAAATTATTGCCTTTAAAATGCACCTCCGCCATCCAAAAATAAATAGCATCCTTAAAAGAGGCGCATTGTGGATCATTGAGTAATTCTTCAAAAATATTCAATGCCTCCAAATATCTGCCCTGCTGAAAATAACATTGTCCGCTTAAAAGGCGAGCCTGTTTTAATTGAGTTGAACCACTAAAATCATTCCGAAATCTTTCCAGCATACCGAGGCTCACTTCATAAAACCCATCTTCATAAGCTTTTTTTGCCATAAAAAGCAATTCAGTTTCCTTGGAGCCCTCATAAGCAAAGCTGACGGCGTTAAAAAACAAAATAAAAATAAATAGATAAATAATTATTCGCAACCAGCCAGTGAACGGGGATGCGCCGTCATCCCCGAGTGCCTTTATCGGGGATCTCTTTATAGATTCCCGCTGGAGCCTACCCTCGAATGTGTTAATCGAGGGCAGGAATGACAAATTGAAAAATTTTCCTAATAACTGACACTTTACAATTATTTTCTTCATTTATTCATTAAAACTTCTTTAAGGAATTTAGCGGTATATGAATTCTCTATTTCCACAAGTTCTCCCGGGCTACAAGCGGCAACGACCTCTCCTCCCCTATCTCCGCCTTCAGGGCCAAGGTCAATAATAAAATCTGCACATTTAATTACCTCTAAATTATGCTCAACTACAATCACTGTATTACCACGTTCAACCAATCTCTCTAAAACCGATATTAACCTGGCCACATCCGCAAAATGTAATCCGGTAGTAGGCTCATCTAAAAGGTAGAGCGTCTTGCCCGTTGAACGCTTTGACAGTTGTGAAGAAAGCTTAATCCTCTGGGCTTCCCCTCCGGATAAAGTAGTAGCGCTTTGGCCTAACTGTAGATAACCTAAACCAACATCGGATAAATACCCCAGGGTATTTTTTATCTTAGGGATATTGGCAAACAATTCCAGAGCATCCTCTACGGTCATCTCCAAACAATCTGCGATAGATCTGCCTTTGTATTTTACTTCTAAAGTGGCATTATTAAATCTTAACCCTTTACACAAATCACATTTAACATACACATCGGGAAGAAAATGCATCTCAATTTTCTTTATGCCGTCACCAGCGCAAGCTTCACAGCGGCCTCCTTTAACGTTAAATGAAAATCTTCCGGGTTTATACCCGCGTATTTTGGCTTCCGGAAGCTGAGCAAATAAGTCTCTTATATGGCTAAAAACTCCGGTGTAAGTAACCGGGTTTGACCGTGGTGTCCTACCAATAGGCGATTGATCGACTACAATTACCTGATCGATCTGCTGGATACCGCTTATGGATTTAAATAAACCTGGCTTATCCTTCGATCTATAGATCCTTTGCGCCAATGCCGGATAAAGTATATCGCTAATTAATGTAGATTTACCCGAACCCGATACTCCGGTTACACAAATAAAGGTACCCAAAGGAAAACGTAAATCAATATTTTTAAGATTATGCTCAGCTGCTCCCTTTATTTCAATATATTTACATTTACGCCAATTCCGCCTTTCTAGAGGCGTCTGAATTAAAAGTTCTCTACGTAAATATTTCGCAGTCAAAGATTCCTTATCTTTTAGAAGCTCTTCCCTATTACCGGAAAAAATAACCTTTCCCCCATGCCTTCCTGCGCCAGGCCCCAGATCCACAATATGGTCTGCAGTAAGGATTGTGGCTTGGTCATGCTCAACAACCACCAGGGTATTTCCCAAATCCCGTAATGCTTTTAAGGTTGAAAGTAGTTTTTCATTATCTCGCTGGTGCAAACCAATACTAGGTTCATCCAAAACATACAAAACCCCGACCAAACCGCTGCCTACCTGGGTAGCCAAGCGAATCCTCTGAGCCTCTCCACCGGATAAAGTCGAACTTTTACGGTCTAAAGTCAAGTAATCTAAACCGACATCTACGCAGAATTTTAATTTTTGAGTTATCTCCTTTAATGCCTGATAGCTTACTAATTTTTCCTTTTCCGATAATTCAAGAGAAGAAAAGAAATTTATCGCCTCTTTTATGGGCATTTTGCTAAGTTGCCAGATATTTTTCTGGTTAATCAATACAGCTAAGCTCTCAGGTTTAAGCCTTGCTCCTTTACACGCCGGACAAGGCAGAGTAGACATAAATTTACTAATTTCTTCTTTTAAATAATCGCTATCGGTCTGATGAAATAACCTTTCAAGATGCGGGATAACTCCTTCAAAAGGCTTACTACCTATAACTTCCTGCGTTCCATAAAGGACAACTTTCTGAATATGCTTGGACAACTTATTAAAAGGAGTATCCAAATCAAACTTAAGACGGTCACTTAATTCTCGAATAAGCCAACGGTAATAAAGGATATAGCCTCTACCTCCGCGTTTCCATGGTTCAAGAGCCCCTGCATTAATACTCTTCTTTTTATCCGGAATGATTAAATCCGGATCAAATTTTAGTTTATTACCAAGGCCATTACATTCAGGACAAGCTCCATAAGGAGAGTTAAATGAAAAATTACGAGGGGAAATTTCAGGATAGCTTATCCCGCATTTCAAGCAGGCATATTGCTCACTAAAGACCAGATCTTTTGATGCATTCTTTACAATGATAACTGTACCTTTTCCAATCTTTAAAGCAGTTTCAATAGAATCCGTGAGCCTTCTACGGACATCGTTTTTAATATTTAAACGATCCACCACTACTTCAATACTATGAATTTTATATTTAGCTAATTTAATCTTGTCGCTGACTTCGTAAATTTTACCATCCACTCTTGCCCGCATAAATCCGGACTTTTGAATCTGTAAAAAGATATCTTTGTATTGGCCTTTTTTCCCTTGAATTAAAGGTGCAAGAATTTGGATATCGCAATTCAACAGTAAGTTCATAACTGCTTCAACTATCTCCTGGGCGCTTTGGCTCTGAATTAAAGCACCGCACTTATAGCAATGAACTTTACCAATCCTTGCAAATAATAACCTTAAATAATCATAGATCTCAGTTTGGGTAGCAACGGTTGAGCGGGGATTACCACCAGCAGAGCGCTGTTCAATAGCAATTGCAGGAGACAATCCTGAAATAAAATCTACATCCGGTTTCTGCAATTGCTCTAAGAATTGGCGTGCATAACTAGAGAGGCTTTCTACAAACCGGCGCTGGCCTTCGGCATAAATTGTATCAAAAGCAAGGCTTGATTTTCCTGAACCGGATAAACCGGTTATAACAATCAGTTTATTACGCGGCAGCTCTAAGTTGATATTTTTTAAATTATGCTCTTTTGCCCCGCGGATAATTATAAATTTGTTTTCCATAGGAAATTAAAAATCTAGGGGACGGTTCTGTTTTTTTAAACTTAAACAGTAAAAAAACAAAACCGTCCCCATTTTTTACTAATAAATTACTTCTTTTTCTTCTTCCCGCCTCTTTTCATCTTGGCGCAAGAAACATCACCCTGCTTGTCCAAGAAATAAAGGTAACCTACTTTTCTTTTAATACCACACTTGGTTACCTTCTTAGGGCTACCGCCTTTTTTAGTACCCCTTTTCATCTTGGCGCAAGAAACATCACCCTGCTTGTCAATATAATAGAGATAACCTTTTTCCCTCTTAACCCCTACTTTAACGACTTTTTCTGCCATCTTTGTACTCACCCCCTTTCTATGTGAAAATCTAGGGACCGTTTCTATTTTTTAATTTTTAAAAATAGTAAAAAATAGAAACGGTCCCTTGTTTTTTAAGTGCCTATCTTCACCGGTTGTAAAATTTGTCTTAAAGCCGCGATAGCCGATAATACCGCTAAATAAGAAGTCTTGGGATTCTGCGGATGCAAAACATTCTCGGTACGCGTAAAAATCTTTGCAGCCTTAGATTCAATTAAAACTTCATGAATATTCCTTCTAACAAAGGGGCTGGCAATTATACGTACCTTCGTTTTGCGCATGCCGATAGCAGCTAAACCTAAAACCGCGGCAACATTAATATTTTGCGGAAAATATTTCACTGCCTGCGCTGCAGTTCCTGAAAATAGAACCTTATCTTTTTTTAGGCCCAAAAGTTTAAAATTATTTGTGACATATTCTACTCCCTTAAATGCATCGGGATGTTTACGTGTAGTCAAAACAACACTTTTTACTCCTGCAATATTAGCAGCCTTTAAAGCATCGACACCAGAGATGGCTCCACTGGGAAAATATACCTGAGTTTCATATTTTCGGGCTAAAGCAAACAATTCATCTGAATGCTCAACTACGCCTCCTACACTCATAATCATGACTTTACATCCGTTTAGTAAAGATTTACGCGCTATCTCCCAAGATGCCTTTGCACTAGAAGCCTCAATCACCAAATCCGATTTTTTAATAAGGGTATCAAGATTGGAAACGCACAATTTAGCATTTTTTACCAATTTCCTAGAAAGAACCTGGGCCTTTTCAGGCTTTATATCATAAATAGCTGCTAAATAAGCACAGCTGCGCAAATTAATAACTACCTCTTTTGCCAAAGAGCTGCCGATTGCTCCGCATCCTACAATACCGATTTTTAATTTTTTCATTATCTCTCTGTCATCCTGAGTCCGCCGCAGGTGGACGAAGGATCTGGTTTCTAGATTCTTCGGGCGTCCGCCATTGGTTTAGTGGCGGACTCCCTCAGAATGACTAGATTATCTATCAACCTTGTCTTGCCTATATATACGGCTAAAACAACTAAACAATTCCCGAAAATTCGCTTAAGCGGTTTAAGATTTATTGGATCAACTATCGCAATATAATCAATTTTTACCTGTTTCTTCTTGTCAATAAGCTGCCTCATCCTACTGACTAACCTTACGCAATCACGCTGGCCATTATCAATTAAAGACTTTGCCAAGGATAAAGACTTAAATAAAACTTTGGCGTATATTCTTTGATCTTTACTTAAATAGTGATTGCGAGAACTGACCGCTAAGCCATCAGGCTCGCGCACAATAGGCATAACTTTTACCTTAACTGGAAAGTTTAAATCTTTAACCATTCTGCCGATAATAGCTGCCTGCTGGGCGTCTTTCTGCCCCAGGTAAAGCAGGTCTGGCTCAACAATATTGAGCAACTTAGCTACAACGGTGGTAACCCCTCGAAAATGCCCGGGCCTAGATGCTCCACAAAGAACACTGCTTAATCCCTCGACATTAACAAAAGTAGAAAAACCTTCTGGATACATAATTTTAGCATTCGGCAGAAAAACTAAATTCACTCCTGCCTTAGAACATAATTGAAGGTCATTCTTAAGTGGATGAGGATATTTTTTTAAATCCTCATTCGGACCAAATTGAGTAGGATTAACAAATATACTCACTATAATAAAATCATTATCCTTGGCTGCCTGTTTAATAAGGCTTAAATGCCCAAGATGTAAAGCCCCCATTGTGGGAACAAAACCAACTGTCCTACCGCTACGCTTGGTTTTCTTAATTTCATTATTTAATTTCTGCGGATCAGTTATAACCCTCATAAAACCTCTTTTAACGGTTTAATTACAAAATCACGCTTAAACATACGCGGATGCGGGACAGTTAATCTTTTACTTTCTATAAACTTATCCCCATAAAGCAAAACATCTAAATCAATCACTCTGGGGCCAAAACGCACGCCTCGAGTACGACCTAGCTCATTTTCAATTTCTTTTAATTTTTTTAATAAATTTATAGGGGAAAATTTAGTCTGGATTTTTAATGCGGCATTATAATAATTACTCTGGCCAGCCGGGCCTCCAACAGAAGCAAATTCAAAAAATCTTGATATTTTAGTTATTCGGGTATCTTTAAGAGCGCCAATCTTTTTAATTGCCAATTTTATATTCTTCATACGAGAGCCCAAATTTGTTCCAACACCAATATAACAAATAACCATTAAGTAATCTTCTTTATGCGCTCTAAAGCCTCTTTAACCCTCTCAACAGAAACAGTTAAAGCCATACGAATATAACCTTCCCCATATTTACCAAACCCTGTTCCTGGAGTCACCACAATATTAACATCTTTTAAGAGTCGTCCAGCAAAACTTATGGAACTCTCCTGCGGCGGAACTTTAATCCAAACATAAAATGTCGCTTTTGGTTTCATTACCTGCCAACCTAAAGAATTAAGTCCTTCGACTAAAATATCCCTTCTCTGCTGATAGAGCGCACACATTGATTTTAAATAATCCTGTGGCCCTTCTAAAGCTCTAACTCCAGCAAGTTGGATAGCGGAAAATATTCCCGAATCGATATTGGATTTTACCTTTGCTAATGCGCCAACTAAAGCAGAATTGCCACATGCCCATCCGATGCGCCAACCAGTCATATTATAAGTTTTTGACAAAGAATGAAACTCGATCACAGTTTCTTTTGCTCCTGAAAACTCTAGTAAGCTAGGCGGTTTATATCCATCATAAGCCATTTCCGAATAAGCTAAATCCGAAATAATTATGATTTTATTTTTGACGGAAAATTCGATAAGTTGCTTATAAAAATCATCACTTGCACAACCGCCAGTTGGATTATTCGGATAATTAACAAATATTATTTTTGCTTTTTTACGAGTAAAAAATGAAATTTTGCTTAAATCGGGAAGAAATGAATTTGATGCCAACAACGGTAAAAGATAAGGCCTACCTCCTGCCAGAATTGTTCCGCCTTTATACGGAGGGTAGCACGGATCAGGAACAAGGGAAACGTCCCCTTGATTTAGAAAAGCTAAAGGAAAATGCGCAATACCCTCTTTTGAACCAATCAGTGGTAAAACTTCTGTATCCGGATTTAAATCAACATTAAACCTACGCTTATACCAACCTGCGATTGCGCTGCGTAATACCGGCATACCTTGATCTAAAGCATAACGATGGTTGGCCGAATCCTGCGCAGCCAGATTTAGAGCTTCAATAATGAATTTTGGAGTCGGCTGGTCAGGATCACCTATTCCTAGGTCAATGATATCCCTGCCTTCGGCGCGCGCCTGACGCTTGGCTTTATCAATCTCTAAAAACAAATAAGGTGGAAGAAAATTTAGTTTATTTGAAACTTTAAACATTGAACACTCCTCGATGTCGAAATCCCGGAAATCCCGGGACCGTTTCTATTTTTTAAATTTAAAAAATAGAAACGGTCCCTTGTTTTTTATTTTAAAACATCCTGCATAGAATATAATCCTGCAGGTTTACCGATAATCCATTTGACTGCTTTTAGTGCCCCGACAGCAAACAAATCGCGTGAATGCGCCTGATGCTTTATCTCTATACGCTCAGAAATACCGCAAAAGATAACCGTATGATCTCCAAAGATATCACCTAAACGAATGGAATGCATGGGAATATCTTTTTTAGTAACTTGAGTGATAACCTCGGCTAACTTCTTTGCCGTACCGCTAGGCGCATCTTTTTTAGCTTTATGATGTGCTTCCACAATCTCTACGCTATAATCCGGGCCCAATTTTTTAGCTATTTCAGGGAGAAATGAAAACAAGACATTTACGCCGATTGACATATTCGGTGAAAAAACTATCGGAACAACCTTAGAAACCTCTTCTATCTTATTTTTTTGGGTATCAGTTAATCCTGTAGTTCCCAAAACAAGTGCTTTTTTATATCTAGCAACATAATCTAAATGTTCATCAGTTGCTTCAGGCAAAGTAAAGTCGATCAATGCATCAACCAGGAATAAACCATCCGGATTAGATGAAACTTTTAATTTTCCCATATCTCTACCAATCAAAGAAGTACCTTTTTTCTCAAGAAGAAAAGCCACCTCCAGATCCTTATCAAATCCGGCAAGCTCAAAAATACGCCTGCCCATTTTTCCACAGGCTCCTGCAATCCCTATTTTTATCATCATTCCTCCAAAAACGAGAATCTTGGGACCGTTTCTATTTTTATAAATTTAGAAAAATAGAAACGGTCCCATGTTTTTTATTTTAAAAGACCATAATCCCTTAAAGCTTTTTTAAGCTTCTCCAAATTACTCTCCGACATGCTACACATCGGAAGACGCAAATCCGATTGGCACATCCCCAATAAACCCATTGCTGTTTTAATCGGTATAGGATTAGTCTCTAGAAATACCGCTTTAATTAAAGGTAATAACTTATAATGTAATTTCCTGGATGCTTTAATATCCCCTTTTTCAAAAGCAGAAACTAAATCCGCAACATCTTTTGGGACAATATTGGCAACTACGGAAATTATTCCGGTGCCTCCAATACTTAACACCGGTAATGTTAAACCGTCATCCCCTGAAATCAAATCAAAATCTTTTGGGCAGAGCTGCTTTATCCGCGACATCTGGTCAAGACTTGCAGATGCCTCTTTTACCGCCACAATATTTTTACAATCATTGGCTAATTTTGCAATTGTTTCCGGCTCAATGTTTACTCCAGTGCGTCCTGCAATATTATAAAGGATGATCGGAATTTTTACCGACTGAGCAATTGCTTTAAAATGTTCATATAAACCTTTTTGTGTAGGACGGTTATAATATGGGCTAACCTGTAAAGAAGCGCTAGCGCCGGAACTAGCTGCTTGTTTAGTAAGCATAATTGCTTCTTCAGTAGAATTTGAACCGGTTCCGGCGATTACTGGGACTCTTTTTTTAACCTGGTCAATAGTAATCTGAATTACGGACTCATGTTCATCAAAATTTAAAGTTGCACTTTCACCGGTAGTCCCGCAAGGCACGATACCGCTGGTACCGTTTTTAATCTGAAAATCAATAAGCTCACGCAATTTCTTTTCATCCACCTTTAGATTTTTCCCTCCGGAGGCGGATCCGCCTTTGGCGGAAAACGGCGTGACTATGGCTACGATTGAGCCCTTAAACATAATATTCTCCTTTGTAGACTATTTTTGCGCTGCCTTCCAACCAAACATCGCTAAATTTACAAACAGTTCTCTGAAAATGAACCTTCAGAATCTCGCTACCCTGCGTCTTAACCTTAACTAAATCATCCAGATTATTTTTTAAAGCAAAAATTAAAGCGCAAGCAGTACTTCCTGTGCCACAAGCCAGAGTCTCACCCTCTACTCCCCTCTCATAGGTACGAATCTGAATAAGATTATTACCCTTTACTTCTACAAAATTTACATTTGTGCCTTTAGGGGAAAATTTTATATGATTTCGAATAATCCAACCAATATGGTTCACATTAATACAATCGATACCGTTTACAAAAACTACCACATGCGGAACACCAGTATCAATAAAATTTACTCTTATTAACCTACCATTTACTTTTATAGGAATATCTAATTTTATATTTTTGGGGTCAGTAATCTGAATCTTTACACAATCCCCATAAACTTGACCATTTATTATTCCGGCGCCAGTATCGAGTTTAAGTTTTTTCTTACCACTAAATAAAACAGCGCAGCGAGCTCCATTACCACACATCTGCGCTTCTGATCCATCAGCATTAAATATTCTCATACTGATGTTAGCTTTTTTAGATTTCCCCAATATAAGCAGGCCATCAGCTCCGATACCAAATTTTCTATCACACAATCTCCTAGCTAATACAGATAAATTCCCCAGGCGACTATCATTAATCACAACAAAATCATTCCCTGAACCAACCATCTTGGTAAAATTAAGTTTTTTCATTTCGAACTAAATCCTCAAAATTCTCTCTTTTACAAATTATAGATACATTATTCCCATTTACCATAATCTCTGCAGGACGCAAACGTGAGTTATAATTACTGGACATACTGAAACCATATGCCCCCGCCCCCATCACTACTAAATAATTCCCTTCTTTAACTTTTGGAACAAGCCGTTCTTTGGCTAAAAAATCACCGCTTTCACAAATGGGGCCGACCACATCAGCTTTCTCAGTTTTTAAATTTTTATGCAAAGCCAGAATATTATGATACGCAGAGTACAGCGCAGGACGAATCAAATCATTCATTCCAGCATCTACGATGATAAATTTCTTTTTCGGAGTATGCTTAATATATAAAATTTTTGTAACCAGAATTCCGGCATTGCCAACAATAAACCTTCCCGGTTCCATAATTATTTTAAGCCCGGTTTTCTCTAAAAGCGGAATGATTTTCCCAGCGTAGATCTGGGCAGTTTGCGGAGTTTCACGGTCATAAATAATACCCATACCTCCACCGATATTTAAATATTCTAGGCAGATTCCTTTATGCTCCAGGCGCAGAATAAAATCCGATATTTTTTTGATCGCGGCCTCAAATGGAGCGCTATCGGTAATCTGTGATCCAATATGAATATGCAAACCGCAAATATTTAAATTTTTAAATTTAGAGCGCATTAGCAGAATCGAGTAAGCGCTGCCTAAATCAATCCCGAATTTATTCGTAATTTTTCCCGTAGTAACATATTTATGAGTTTTAGCCTCTACGTCAGGATTAATGCGAATAGCCACGCGGGTATTTTTTTTAAGCCTGCCCGATATGCGGTTAATATTCTCTAGCTCGGCAAGTGATTCGACATTAAAAAATAAAATACCTTTTGATAAAGCCGCAGTAATTTCATTATCGGTTTTACCCACAGAAGCATAAACTATTCTTTGCGCAGGACACCCAACTTTAAGAGCACGAAAAAGCTCGCCTCCTGAAACAATATCCAAACCGGCACCCTTTGCTACTAAGGCTTTTAATATCGATAGATTTGAATTTGCTTTTACAGAATAACAGATAAGCGGATTAATTCTGGCAAATGCGGATTTTAGTTTTTTATAGTGATCCGTAAGAGTTTTATAGCTATAAACATAAAGAGGCGTACCGAAACGGCCAGCCAATTCCTCAACTCTTACATTCTCGCAATAAAAATTATTTCCCTTATATTTAAAATCGTGCATATTATTTTTTATCTATTCTTGGTAAATTCTTTTTCCCATTTATATAACTGCTTAGCTACCAACTTAGGATTCGTACTACCAAAGGAAGTTTTTCGGTTTACCGAATCCCAGGCATTCAGGATATTTCTGACATCAGGAGCTAACTTTTCTGAATATTTCTTCAATTCACTATTAGATAAACTTGATATTTTTTTGCCTTTATCCAGGCAATCCCTAACCATTAGCCCAACGATATCATGCGATTTTCTATAGGAGATACCCTTAGCAATCAGGTATTCGACGATATCAACGGAAAATAAAGATTCATCCTGCACCTTGCAAGCAATCGCCTCTTTCTCGATTACAATATTTTGGAAAAGCACTGCAAGAATCTCTAAGATATCTTTAACCGTATCCACAGCATCAAAAAGCGGAGGTTTATCCATCTGTAAATCCCGGTTATAAGATGAAGGCAGCCCCTTCATCAAAATCATGACACTGGAAAGATCTCCGTGAATTTTACCGACCGAGCCCCGGATTAGCTCCAGAATATCCGGATTCTTTTTATGCGGCATGATACTGGATCCAGTACAGAAAGAAAAATCGATATCGATAAAATTAAATTCTTTCGTACTCCAGAGTATCAAATCCTCGGCAATGCGTGATAAATGAACAGAAAGTATCGTAAGTTGGGCAAGCACCTCAAGGATAAAATCCCTGTCGCTAACGCTATCAATACTATTGGCAGTTATAGTACTAAACCCAAGTTCTTTTCTAACAAACTCCCGGTCAATAGGCAAGCCTGTTCCGGAAAACGCACAAGCTCCCAAAGGCATTACATCTATTCTTTTCTTAGCATCCAAAATCCTGTCTTTATCTCTTTCTAGCCCTTCGATATAGCATAATAAATGGTGACCCAATAATACTGGCTGGGCAACCTGTAGATGCGTATATCCGGGAATTACCACGAACGAATTCGATTCAGCAAGTTTCAATATGGATTTCTGCAACTCCCTAATATACTCAACCAGATCATCAACTTCGCTTTTTAAATACATCTTTATATCCAGAGCAATCTGGTCATTGCGAGAACGGGCAGTATGTAATTTATGCGCCGAATCACCAACTTTCTTAACTAATAACTCCTGAATATTCGAATGAATATCCTCGGCATCTGGATCAAATTTAAATTTACCGCTGATTACGTCTTTAAGTAACACATTCAGGCCCCTAACAATCTGCTGACTATCTTTTAGGGGAATAATTTTTTGCTTACCCAGCATTTTGGCATGGGCAATACTGCCTAAGATATCATACTTGGCTAATCTTTTATCAAATGCTATCGATGAAGTAAACTTATCAGTAAGTATGTTGGTTTTCTTGCCAAACCTTGTTCCCCAAAGTTTCTTGGACATTCTTATCCCCCCCTGTATCCTCTCTTTATAATTTCGTCATTCTGAGGAACCCGCCATTGATTCAGTGGCGGGTGACGAAGAATCTAGATCCTTCGCCCTCCGGGCTCAGGATGACGGAAAAAACTTTCATTACCTCTTATAAGGCATGCCCCAAAGTTTAATAAAACCTTCGGCTAACTTTTGGTCAAATTTATCTTCTTTACCGTATGTACTTAATTCTTTCTTATATAGTGAATTATTTGATTTTCGCCCCACTACAACACAAGAACCTTTAGACAATTTTAATTTAATCGTACCGCTTACTAACTTTTGCGTCTTATCCACAAAACCATCCAATGCATCTTTTAGAGCAGAAAACCACAGCCCATAATAAACCAAATCGGCATATTTAAGGCTAATCATTTCTTTAAAATGTGCCAGCTCTCTATCTAAAACTAAAGCCTCTAATTCTTTATGCGCGGTATAAAGAATAGTAGCAGCAGGCGCCTCATAAATCTCCCGGGATTTAATCCCTACCAACCTATTCTCAACCATATCGCTTCTGCCTACTCCGAACTGCCCTCCTACTTCATTAAGATAAGTAATCAAGTTTTTGGCTTTAAAAATTTTCCCATCAATCTTTACGGGTACTCCCTTTGCAAAAGTTATCCCAATATACCTAGGATAGCTTGCGTTATGCGTCGGGCTCTTAGTAATCATATAGGCGTCTTCCGGAGGCTCCTGCTCGAGATTCTCCAAGACACCGGCTTCAATACTTATTCCCCAAAGATTTCTATCAATGCTATAAGGCTTCTTTTTAGTTACATCGATCGGAATATTATATTTTAAGGCATATTCAATCTCTTCATCCCGCGATTTGAATTCCCACTCTCTTACCGGTGCAATAATCTCTAGCTTCGAATCCAATATGCCTACTGCAACCTCAAGCCTTACCTGATCATTGCCTTTACCTGTGCAACCATGAGCAATTGCGCTTGCTTTTTCTTTATGCGCAATCTGAACCAGATATTTGGCAATCAATGGCCGGCCTAAAGCCGTAGCCAAAAGATATTTACCTTCATAAACTGCATTAGCCTTTAAAGCTGGAATTATAAAATCATGAATAAATTCCTCTTGAAGATCACGAATATAAACTTTAGATGCACCTGCGGCCAGCGCCCGTTTTTCAATTACTTCAAAATCTTCTCCCTGGCCTAAACCCTGACCGAGATCTGCAACAAAACACACTACCTCATAGCTTCTTTCTTTCAACCATCTAACAATACAAGAGGTATCTAAACCACCCGAATAAGCCAATACTATTTTCTTCATTGCTGTCTTAAATTCTAAACCTAAAATAAGTTGTAAGCTGTAAGTTATAAGCTTAAAACTTACGGCTTATAGCTTACGGCTTAAGTCTTATTTAGATTTAGCTCCTTTTAAAAGCTTAATTAATATTGCCTTCTGTACGTGCATTCTATTTTCAGCCTGATCAAAGACAATCGAATTCTTACTATCCATAACCTCATCAGTTATCTCTTCGCCTCTATGCGCAGGTAAACAATGCATCACTAAAGCTCCCGGCGCAGCAAAGGATAAAAGTTTAGCATTAATTTGAAAATCCTTAAAGATAATTTTTCTTTTGGCAACCTCTTCCTCCTGCCCCATACTGGCCCAAACATCGGTATAAACAACTTGCGCACCTTTTACCGCCTCAACCGGATCCTGCGTAACCTTTATTTTACTGCCTGTCTCCTGCGCAATCTCCTTTGAACACTCAACTACCTGCTCACTTGGAAAATAGCCATTTGGCGCACCAATTGTAATATTCATCCCGCATTTACTGGCTGCAAAAAGCAAAGAGTTACAAACATTATTACCATCGCCAATATAAGCTAAAGTAATATTTTTTAAGCTTTTTAATTTTTCCTTGATCGTAAAAACGTCGGCCAAACCCTGACATGGATGAGAGAAATCCGATAACCCATTTATAACCGGAACCGTCGCCGCAAGCGCCATATCTAAACAATTTTTGTGCTCAAAAGTTCTTAGAACAATCCCATTGACATAGCGAGAGATGGTTTTAGCAACATCCTTTACACTTTCTCTTACTCCGATATTAATTTCACTTGGCGACAAGTATAAGGAATTTCCTCCCAACTGATACATACCCACTTCAAAAGAAACTCTTGTCCTATTAGATGGTTTCTGAAAAATCAAAACTAAGGTTTTACCAAATAAAACCTTACTAAATTTCTTCTTATTCTTTTTAAGCAGGCTGGAAAGTTTAAAAATAGAATCAATCTGCTCGCCCGTTAAATCTCTGATTGAAAGCAGGTCTTTTTTCATTTTAATCCTTTTTGAGTTATGCGCGAGTTAATGCTAACTAAACATCCGCTAAAACTCTTTCTAAAATTTCTAACGCTTTGTCTATCTCTTTTTTTGTTATATTCAACGCCGGCATCAATCTTAGAACCTTACCATGGGTGCAATTAATCAATAACCCCTTCTCTATGCATTTATCTACAATCTGTTTACCGTCCATATCTAATTCCATACCCAGCATTAATCCCATACCTTTTATTTTCTTAATCACTAGATACTTCATTTTTAATAAGTTCAATCTTTCTAAAATATACTTGCCCATATTCTGGCAATTCTTCAGAATCTTATCCTCCTGCATAGCTTTAAAAACCCCTAAGGCTGCCCTACAAATTACCGGGCCTCCTCCAAAGGTAGAAGCATGCATACCAGAAACTAGTAAATCAGCCGGCTCTTTCTTGGCTATCATTACTCCGATAGGCAAACCTCCACCTAAAGCTTTGGCTAAAGTCATTACATCAGGAGTTACACCATAATTCTGATAGCAGAACATCTTACCTGTCCTGCCTACGCCGGTTTGCACCTCATCGATAATCAAAAGTAATTTTTTTTCATCGCATATTTTCCTAAGTGATAAAACAAAATCTTTCTCAGCAACATTTATCCCACCCTCACCCTGGATAAGCTCAAGCATAATAGCACAAGTTTTATCTGTCAGTGCCTGTTTAACTGCCTTTATATCATTAAACTTAACCTGCTTAAAGCCTTCCGGCATAGGCTCAAAACCATTCTGGTATTTCTTCTGGCCGGTAGCAGCTAAAGCAGCCAATGTCCTGCCATGAAAAGCATTCTCAAAAGTAATTATTTCATATCTTCCCTGTCCGAATTTTCTGGCTAATTTAATCGCCCCTTCATTTGCCTCTGCTCCGGAGTTTGCGAAGAATACTTTACCTGGAAAACTCTGAAAAATTAATTCTTTAGCCAACTTTGCCTGAAAAGGATGATAGTAATTATTCGGTATAAATATCAATTTACTGATTTGATCCCTAACTCCCTGCATAACTTTAGGATGGCAGTGCCCTAAATTACCTACTCCCCAACCCGGAAAAAAATCCAGATACAGCTTCCCATGAATATCCCAAAGCTTGGAACCTTTCCCCTTAACAAATATAAGCGGCACCTTGTTATAGGTAGGCATTATATTATCTTCATATGTTTGAAATATCTCTTCGATTTTCATTTTGTAATATAGACTTTAAAAAAGTTGCAAACTTATCACTTACAACTTAAAGCTTACGCTCTTTTAACGCTTATCTTATTATCTCAGTTCCGATACCCTGGTCAGTAAAAATCTCTAAAAGCAAAGCATGCGGCGTACGCGCATCGATAATATGAGTCTTCTTCACCCCGCCTTTTAATGCTTCTACGCAAGCAGTAACTTTAGGAATCATTCCTTGCTGAATAATCTTATTGTCAATTAATCCGTTTACTTCATCAACCGTTAAAGTAGAGATAAAAGAATGCGGGTCATCGGCATTGCGCATAATCCCTTTAACATTAGTCAACAAAACAAATTTTTCTGCCTGCATATCTGAAGCAATGCTAGCAGCAACCTCATCCGCATTAACATTATAGGTTTTCTTGTCTTTTCCATGCCCCATAGGCAGAATTACGGCAATTTTGTCTTTTTTGAGCTCCTCATTCAACAGTTGCACGTTAACACCTTTAATTTGGCCAACTAAACCAATATCTACTTTAGTTTTCTTTTTTTCAACCTGAATCAAATCATCATCCTTACCATTTAAGCCCACAGCCTTCACCCCCAACTCATTGAGCTCTTTTACGATCAATTTATTTAAAACCAATAATTCTTCTTCCACTAATTTTAACGTTTCCTCATCGGTAACCCTCATCCCCTCAACAAACTCGGTTTTCTTACCGGTGGCACGCATCCGGTCACTGATATTCGGACCTCCTCCATGTACAAGGATGGGGCGCAAACCCATAAAATTCAAAAAAACAATATCCTCCAGGACACCAGTGCGGATTTTTTCATCTCCTAGAATACTTCCGCCATATTTGATAACAATTACTTTTTTGTGGAACCTCTTTATGTAAGGCAATGCTTCGATTAAAACATCTGCTTTTCTGATAGCGTCTTCCATAATACCTTTCTTGTGCATGAACACAACACCGGCGCAATTAGCGCACAAGCGCATGCCGGCGCATACCTTTTACGCCGGGCACCTATTAGCGCCGAATGATTAGTTATATGCGGCGTTTATTTTTATATATTCAGGGCTAAGATCAGAGGTAAAAACCGTACAACTGGCTTTGCCACTGGATAAACTCACCTGTAATCTTACAAACTTTGTTTTTAATGAACCTAATTTTATTTTTAACTGTCCTTCTTTAATTCCGGCCCCACTTGCTCCAACTGCCGCAGCTACCCTGCCGAAATTAGGATTCTGGCCAAAAACAGTAGTTTTAAAAAGCGCGGAGTTTGCAATACTCAAAGCTGCCCTTTTTGCTTCCTGCCAATTTTTTGCCTGACAGACATCAATCTGAATAAATTTAGTAGCGCCTTCAGCATCCAAAACTATCATCTTGGCCAGCTTCAGGCAAATAAACTCCAGGGCCTTAGAAAAGTCTTGCAGGTCCTTGCCTCTGGAAATACTTCTATTCCCAGCAGCCCCATTAGCTAAAACTAAAACCATATCATTAGTGCTCATGCATCCATCAACAGAAATACAGTTAAATGTTTTTTCTACGGCCCTACCCAGTGCTTTATCTAGGACCTGCTTACTAATTGCGGCATCAGTCATAATAAAACAAAGCATAGTCGCCATATTCGGAGCAATCATACCCGCACCCTTGGCTATAGCACAGATATGCACCAACTTACTTCCAATATGCAAATTCAAGCTTATTTCTTTAGCGAAAGTATCCGTGGTCATAATCGCAAGTTCTGCTTTATGTATCCCAGAAACAGATAATCCACTAACTAGTTCAGGAATACCCCGTTTAATTTTTCCTATATTTAATCTCTTACCAATAATTCCCGTAGAATTAACCAGAACGCTCGTTTCTGCGATTTTTAATTTCCTCGCAACAAATTCACAAGAAGCTTGAGCATCTTTAATTCCCACTTTACCGGTAAAACAATTGGCATTACCACTATTAATCAAAACAGCCTGAATTTTTTTTGCTGATTTTAGATATTTTTTGCAGATTATTAAAGGGGCAGCAATAATACTGTTAGTTGTAAATTTTGCGCTAGCTACAGCGGGAAGTGCTGAATAGATCAAGGCTAGATCAGACTTGCCTGATTTCTTTAATCCACAGGAGATTCCGTTTGCCTTAAAACCTGCCGGCAGAATTGCTTTTGAAATCTTTTTCATAATAATCCTGCTGTTTCTGGCAGCTTATACATGATATTCATATTTTGTACAGCCTGAGCTGATGCGCCTTTTAATAAATTGTCGATAGCACAAATAACAATGATGGTTGAGCCAAAATCTTTTACCCCAATATCACAGAAATTGGTCTTTACCACGTCCTTGATTCTAGGAAAAACACCATCCGGCTTGATGCGAATAAAAGGTTCATTCTTATAAAATTTCTTATATAATTCTACTATATTCTTTACCTTAAGCTTAGCACCCTGAACTTTCTTAAGGTAAATCGTTGAAAGAATTCCCCGCTCAATAGGCAATAAATGCGGCACAAATACCGCTTCGATCTTTTTTCCGGATATCTTAGAAAGGCTCTGGTTTATTTCTGGTGAATGCTGATGCACATTAACTTTATAGGCCCGAAAATCTCCCTGAATCTCGGAAAATAAATATTCTTTTTCTACCTTTTTTCCTGCACCGCTTACTCCGGACTTAGCATCAATAATAATTGAATCTGTATCCACGAAGCATACTGCCAATAATGGAGCAAGCCCAAGGATTGCAGAAGTTGGATAACATCCCGGATTTGCCAAGAGCCTAGCAGTTTTAATCTTAGCCCGGTTTAATTCAGGCAGACCATAAATTGCTTCTTTGAGATTAGCCTTATCCAGATGCGTTACTTTATAAGCTTTCTCATATACCGACGGATTCTTTATTCTATAATCAGCACTTAAGTCGATAACTTTCTTGCCCAGCTTCAATAGTTTAGGCGCAAATTTCATAGATACTGTATGCGGCAGAGCCAAAAAGACCAGATCGCAATCATTTTTTATCTGATTAAAATCCGGCTTGCCACAAACCAAATCTAACCTCTTCTTAAATTTCGGAAAAACATCGGAAATAATACAAACACTTTGGCCGTTTTTCCCACTATTGTAAAGATGTGTAATCCTAACATTGGGGTGGCAAAGTAAAAGTTCAATTAAAATTTCTCCGGTATGCCCGGTTGCTCCGATTATTCCAACATTAATAACCATTTTATCTCCATAAGTACCAGCAATAGGCTTATTTTCTATTATATTAGAATAAAATCAAACTCCCGTCAAGGTTTTTTCTCGACGGAACGTAAAATTCAGCCCGAATAAAGGTGACTGCTTACATTCTAGTTTCTAGCGCAACAGATTTACTAAAGGCCTCATTTGGTGTATACCAGTCTAAAACTTTTCGAGGCCTGTCATTAAGCATATTTTGAACTTCTTGAAGCTTGTTTTCTGAGATCTTTGAAAAATCCGTCCCTTTGGGAAAAAAGTCTCGAACTAACATGTTTGTATTTTCGCTGGTTCCTCGCTCCCAAGGAGAGTGAGGATGAGCAAAATAAACTAATATGCTTGTTTCTTGGGTAAATTGTTGATGCTCTGCCATTTCTTGGCCCTGGTCATACGTCAGCGATTTCTTAAGATGTTTAGGTAGATTGTTAAATTTTGCGCTAAAAGCTTCTCGCACGGTAAGGGCATCTTTTTTAATTAGCTTAACCAATAGGGTTAAGCGCGTTTTACGTTCGACCAATGTTCCAATAGCTGATTGATTTAAAGCTGTCACTTTTTATTGAAAACTGTTTCGAAAACAAAAAAACAAAAAAAATCCCGCTTCATCAGCGGGATCTTTTTTGTTAGTTCTTAAATCTTAGTCTTAAATCTGCATTTATCTCTTTGTCCACTGGAAGCGTTTACGTGCGCCTTTCTGTCCGTATTTCTTGCGTTCCTTCATGCGCGGATCGCGTGTTAAATATCCGTTTTTGCGAAAAATAGCCTTAAAACTTTCATCTGCATTTAAAAGCGCTCGGGCAATACCTAAGCGTAAAGCACCTGCTTGGCCGGTCATTCCGCCTCCACTAAGCCTAGCTGCAACATCAAATTTAGCCTTAGTCTCAGTAAGTGCCAAAGGTTGCAAGACAATAATCCTATCTGTCTCACGTAAGAAATATTTCTCAAAAGACCTGCCATTAACCGTAATCAAGCCTGTTCCTGGCTCCATACGTACTCTGGCAGTTGATTCCTTACGCCTACCTAAAGCAATATATTTAACAGAATCACTCATTTATTTTTTAGCCTCCAAAACAACCGGTTTTACGCCTGTTAAATTATGTTTATCATCAGCAAAAACTCTTAATTTTTTAATCAAGTCCCTTCCCAATGGTCCATGGGGAAGCATCCTCTCAACAGCTAAATGCATAACTGTGGTAGGTTTCTTAGCTAAAAGCACCTCTAATGTTACTTCACGCTGGCCGCCGGGGTAACCTGAGTACCTACGGTAAACTTTCTGTTTAAGTTTACGTCCGGTCACCTTAATCAAAGCAGCATTAATCACAATCACACCATCACCGGTATCTAAATGAGGAGTAAAAATCGGCTTGTGCTTACCTCTTAAGATAGTGGCAATCCTGGCTGCTAATCTTCCAAGCGTCTGGCCCTTGGCATCGGCAATATACCACTTCATTTTAATGTCTTCTGGTTTAGCAATATATGTCTTTTTCATAGAAAAATGATTATAGCAGAATAATAAATAAAGTCAAATAATTTTTATTAATATTTTACTCTAACTAAACACAATCCCTTTGCCGGCAATGTTGGCCCAGCACAACTACGTTTACGTGATTTCAATATTTTACTCATACTCCCTTCAGAGAACCGCCCTCTACCTATCTCTAGCAGAGTACCTGCAATGTTTCTAACCATATTATACAAAAAACTATCTGCCTCAATATCAATATATAAAAAATCCTTATCTTTAGCAATCTTGATACTCTTAATTGTGCGTATAGGGTTTCTCTGTCTTAATTCAGTTGCCTGAAAAGATTTAAAATTATGCCTACCAAGAAGAACATTTGCTTCGCTACGCATCAATCTCACATCCAGAGGATAATGGAAAAAATATACCTTTCCTGCCGAAAGAGGTGAAGAATATTTCCGATTTAAAACCGTATAACGGTAAATTTTAGATTTAGCGCAAAATCGGCTGTTGAAATCCAAGTCTACATACTGAATCCGCGTTACCTTTATATCTTCAGGTAGAAGGCAATTTAGAGCCCAGCGCAATCTATCAAGAGGCATTTTAGTTGAACTTTTAAAATTTGCTACTTGAGCAAGCGCATGCACGCCTGAATCTGTACGGCCAGCAACAATAAGCTTAACATCTTCCTGGAGGATTTGCTTGAGGACTTTCTCTAGGGAATATTGAATAGTCTTGTTTACCTGGTAACTGGCGTTCTTTCCATTCTGCTCCTGCCATCCGTAATAACGGCTGCCGTCATACTCTATTTGGAGCTTGAAATTATGCATTCGGCAATTTGGACAGCATTTGTGGCAGCGCCTTTACGTAGATTATCCGCCACTACCCACAGCCATAAACCTTTTTTATTAAAGACATCCTGGCGAATACGCCCGACAAATGTTTCATCCTTTCCCTCGACATCCTTAGGCATGGGATATAAATGATTCTTAGGATCATCCATAACCACAACTCCCGGGGAACGGGCAAGGATTTTTTTAGCCTGCTCAGGGGTTATAGGCTTAGCAGTTTCAATGTATACAGATTCTGAATGCCCGGTTCTAACCGCAACCCGTACCGTGGTTGCGGAAATCTTAATCTTTGGCGCATGCATAATCTTATGTGTTTCATTAATCAATTTCCACTCTTCATTAGTATAATCGCCTTCCACAAAACTACCGATATGCGGAAAACAATTGTACGCTAACTGTTGTGGCATAGCTTTCTTTTGCGCCTGAACGTTAATATTCTCACAGCCACCCTGAACAATTAAATTCGTCTCTTCATTTAATTGTTCAACCGCTCCTTTACCGGCTCCGCTTGAAGCCTGCAAGGTAGTAACAATAATTTTTTTAATCCCTACTTTTTTATGAATAGGATTTAGAGCTACCACCATTTGAATTGTCGAACAATTAGGATTAGCAATAATTCCTTTATGTTTTTTAACATCGGCAGCATTAACCTCCGGAACAACTAGAGGCACTTTAGGGTCCATACGAAAATCCGCCCCATTATCAATAACCACGGCGCCTCTTTTTACCGCTTCCGCCGCATAAGTAACCGCAGCGCCCTTCTCTCCTTCTGTTCCTGCAAATAAGGCAATATCTATCCCGTTAAAACCATCAGGAGTAATCGACTCAACTGAATAAACAACTCCATCAACATTAATATCGCGAGCGGAACGGGCAAAAACCTTTAAAGTATCAATAGGAAAATTACGCTGCTTTAGGACCCGCAGTATCTCAATCCCGACTACCCCTGCTCCGATTACCACAACATTATATTTTTTCATCGAGATTCTCCTTTTGAAACTAGGGGACGGTTCTATTTTTATATTTAAAAAATAGTAAAAAATAGAACCGTCCCCTTTATTTACAACCCTTATAATTTTTTTACTACTAAATCTCCAACCTCAGTAGTAGAATATCCCATTTTCCCTGCGGCTAATGATTTTAAATCATGTCCCACCAAGTTAATTACCGTATTCTCAATTGCTTTGCCCGCTTTATCTTCACCTAAATTCTCAAGCATCATACCTACAGCACAAATCGCAGCTAAAGGATTAATTACATTTTGACCTGTATATTTCGGAGCGCTTCCGCCGATTGGTTCAAACATAGAAACCCCCTGCGGATTAATATTGCCTCCGGCAGCAATTCCCATTCCACCCTGAATCATTGCCCCTAAATCCGTAATAATATCACCGAACATATTATCCGTAACAATCACATCAAACCATTCAGGATTCTTCACAAACCACATCGTCGTTGCATCAACATGGGCATAATCAGTAGTTACATCAGGATATTCTTTAGCTACTTCATTGAATATTCGCTGCCAGAGATCCCAGGCATAGGTCAAAACATTGGTTTTACCGCAGAGGGTGAGTTTTTTTCTTTTATTACGCTTACGCGTATATTCAAAAGCATAGCGGATACATCGCTCAACACCTTTGCGAGTATTGTAAGAAATCTGAATAGCCACTTCATCAGCAGTTCCTTTGTCCTGAAACTCCCCCATGCCTTTATAGAGGCCTTCAGAATTCTCGCGCACAACTACAAAATCAATATCCTCCGGCTTCTTATCCTTAAGAGGACAATAGGCGGAATTATAGAGCTTGACCGGACGCAGGTTGATATATTGATCAAGAGCAAACCTTAACTTAAGCAACACACCCGTCTCAATAATACCGGGTTTTACATTCGGGTCGCCCACCGCGCCAAGATAGATTGCGTTGTATTTTTTTAATTCTTCAATATCGCTGTCATCAACCAGTTTTCCCGTTTTTAAGTACCTTTGCCCGCTAAAATCAAAAGACTTTGTCTCATACTTAAAATTAAACTTTTTAGAAGCCGCTTGCAAGACTTTTAGCCCTTCAGAAACTACTTCTGGCCCCGTCCCATCACCTGGTATTACTGCTATCTTATACATTTTCTATCTCCCTGTCTATTTAAACTCTAAATCCGCATAAGCCTTAAGCTCTAAGTTTTAAGCTATAAGCTTACGGCTTATTGCTTATGTTTTTTAATATAATTAATTAAGCCGCCACTGGCGACAATCTGTTGCAAGAAATCCGGGAAGGCCTGCGTCTTATAGTTTTTATCCTGTGTTATATTATTAATTATACCCGTAGATAAATCTATTTCAATTACATCACCGTCGTTAATCTTATCGACATCTGCAGATTCCAGAAAAGGCAGGCCGATATTAATGGCGTTTCTGAAAAATATGGCCGCAAAACTCTTAGCAATCACCGCGGAAACTCCGCACCCTTTAATTGCCAAAGGCGCGTGTTCCCGGCTTGAACCGCAACCGAAGTTATTTCCGGCAATAATTATGTCACCAGGACTTACCTTTTGAGAAAATTCAGGGCTAATGGTTTCCATACAATGCTTACCTAATTCCTGCGCGTCAGTAGAAACCAGGTATTTAGCTGCAATGATATCATCAGTATTAATATCATCACTAAATTTATGGACTTTACCTTTAATAATCATTTTTTACCTTTTGGTTCCGTCATCCTGAGCCCACATTCGCTTCGCTCAGTGCAGGCTCCGGGCGAAGGATCTAGATTCTTCGGTCGCTTCGCTCCCTCAGAATGACGATAAACGTTTAACTCCTCGCAATGACTATTTCATCCGGATGCGTGATTTTACCGGTAACAGCCGAGGCTGCAGCTACCGCCGGATTAGACAAATATACAAAAGATTTAGGGCTACCCATCCTACCTAAAAAATTTCTGTTGGTTGTAGCAATAGCCACCTCGCCATCAGTTAAAATACCCATATGGCCGCCCAGGCATGGCCCACAAGTAGGCGTCGAAAAAACGCCGCCAGCCTTAACAAAGATCTCCGCCAGCCCTTCTTTTACCGCCTCCAGATAAATTTTTTGCGTTGCCGGAAAAACAATTAATTTTACTCCTTTGGCTACTTTTTTACCCTTAAGTAAAGAAGCTGCAATACGTAAATCCGAAATTCTGCCATTAGTGCATGAGCCGATAACTACCTGATCAACTTTTATATTTTTTAACTGCCTAGCCGGCTTAACATTGCTGGGTAAATGCGGACAAGCAACCAATGGCTCTAAATCCGTAACATCCCATTCGTATGTTTTTTCATAAACAGCATCAGGATCTGAATAATAGAATTTGGATTTACGTTTAAACCCGGATACAAATTTTTTGGTAATAGCATCTGGCTCAATTAACCCGGCGCGCGCGCCTGCCTCAATTGCCATGTTGCACATGGAAAAACGATTATCCATACTTAATTTTTTAATCACCGGACCAGAAAACTCCATTACTTTATATAATGCCCCATCCACGCCGATCTTGCCAATGGTATAAAGGATTAAATCTTTCCCCCCCACCCATTTATTCAACTTACCCTTAAATATGTATTTATGGGTAGCAGGAACCTTTAACCAACATTTACCATCAATATAAGCGCGGGCTAGATCCGTCGAGCCCATCCCGGTGGCATATGCACCTAACGCTCCATAAGTACAAGTATGAGAATCTGCGCCAATTACCAGGTCTCCGGGCAGAACAATTCCTTTTTCTGGTAAAAACGCATGCTCAATACCCATAGAACCAATCTCAAAATAATTTTTGATTCCCTGCTCTTTGGCAAAATTCGCTAGAATTTTACACTGATTGGCGCTTTTTAAATCTTTAGCAGGGGCAAAATGATCAGGAACTAAAACAATTTTATTTTTATTGAATACTTTTTTGAAACCGGATTTTTTGAATTCGGAAATTGCAAGAGGAGCGGTAATATCGTTGGCCAGGGCAACATCAACGCTAGCCTCGATAAACTCCCCCGGCTTGAGCGCCTTCTGTTTACAATGCGCTAATAATATTTTTTCTGCGATAGTATATGGCATTTTAAAAGCAAGGGGACGGTTCTCTTTTTCAAAATTTAAAAAAGAGAACCGTCCCCTGATTTTATGCTTTAAACTTCTTGACGATCAGGGAGGCGTTATGCCCGCCGAATCCTAAAGAATTAGACATGCAGGCAGTTACATTGGCTTTTCGTGCTGTGTTAGGCACATAATCCAAGTCACACTCCGGATCAGGATGTTCATAATTAATGGTGGGAGGAATGACACCATCTTTGATTGCCAGGCAACAAACTAAAAATTCCACCCCGCCGGCAGCACCCAAAAGATGCCCGGTCATAGATTTGGTCGAAGAAACCATTACTTTCTTGCAATATTGGCCAAATGCCTTTTTCATAGACAAAGTTTCAATTTTATCATTAAGCTTAGTAGAAGTACCATGGGCATTTATATAAACTATATCTTCGGGTTTCATTTTCGCGTCTTTTAAAGCTATAGTCATTGCGCTAGCTGCACCCTGGCCATCAGGATCGGGCGCAGTTATATGATACGCATCGCATGTCATACCAAAACCCACAATCTCGGCGATTATATTAGCGCCTCTTTTCTGAGCATGCTCTAAGTTTTCTAAAACCACTAAACCACTACCTTCAGCCATAACAAAACCATCACGATCCAAATCAAAAGGCCGGCTGGCTTTTTTGGGCTCATCATTTCTAGTAGAAAGAGCCCTTAAGGCGCAAAAACCACCCACCGCAGTAGGAACAATACAGCTCTCCGTGCCTCCAGTGATCATAATATCAGCATCGCCATAAAGTATGGTACGATATGCCTCTCCTATAGCGTGAGAACCAGAAGCGCAGGCTGTAGCAACACATGAATTCGGGCCTTTTAATCCGTGCATAATGGCAACCAAGCCGCTTGCTTCATTTACAATAAGCATAGGAATCAAAAATGGAGATAACCTGGATGGGCCTTTGTTTAGAAAAACTTTATGCTCTTCTTCTATTGTATGCAAGCTGCCGATTCCAGAACCAATAATTACGCCTATACGATCCCGGTCTTCCTTATCTAAAACAAGGCCGCTGGATTCGATCGCTTGTTTTGCGGCAGCTACGGCAAACTGTACAAATCTTGCCGTTCTTTTGGTATCCTTAACAGAAATTCCATAATGAGTTGGATCAAAATTTTTTACTTCTGCGGCGATTCGCGAATCAAAAGCTGTTGCATCAAAGCTGGTAATTGGACCGACTCCGCCTAGACCACTCTTTAATGACCCCCAAAAGCTCAAGACATCATTACCTACAGGGGAAATAACACCTAATCCTGTAACTACTACTCTCTTTTTCATATTTATACCAATATAAATTTACCCCGCCAGAATAAAAAATGCGGGGTAAATTATTTATTTATTGTTGTCTAGCTATATTATTTGGCGCTTTTCTCATCAATATACTTGATGGCATCGCCAACAGTAGTGATTTTCTCCGCGTCCTCATCAGGAATCTCAATACCAAACTCCTCTTCTAAAGCCATAACTAACTCTACGGTATCCAGAGAATCCGCACCTAAATCATCAACAAATGATGCCTCAGGAGTTACTTCCTCCGGTTTTACACCTAACTGTTCTGCTATAATTGATTTTACTTTCTCTTGTGATGCCATTCTTTTTCCTCCTTGGGTTATATGCTCTTGCCACGTAAAGTGGCGTAGACAAGTGGAATAATCCACTACGAGGCTTTACGCCATGACCATACCGCCATCAATCGTAATTACCTGTCCAGTTATATAACTAGATTCATCAGATGCCAAAAATAAACAAACATTCGCTACGTCTTGTGGCGTACCTAACTTAGCTAACGGAATTGCCTCCAACATCTTCTTTTTTATATCTTCAGGAAGCTTCGCGGTCATCTCCGTCTGAATAAATCCCGGAGCTACTGCATTAGCATTAATATTACGGCTGGCTAATTCCTTAGCTACTGTTTTTGTAAGAGCGATTATTCCGGCTTTTGAAGCAGCGTAATTTGCCTGACCCGGATTGCCCATCAAACCAATAATCGAAGCGATACTGATAATCCGGCCGCTTCGCTGTTTAATCATAGGCCTAGATACGGCTTTAATACAGTTAAAAGTACCCTTTAAATTAACATTAATTACCGCATCCCAATCCGCCGGAGACATCCTAAGTAAAAGATTGTCCTTAGTAATTCCAGCGTTGTTAACTAATATATCAACCTTTCCCATTTTGTCAAGAATTTTGTTTATACCTTCTTCAACCACATCATAATTAGTTACATCCATCTGTAAAGCCAAGGCTTTACGGCCTAAACCTTCAATTTCAAGAGCCGTTTTCTGAGTTATTTCGAGGTTAACATCCGCTACCACAATATCGGCGCCTTCTCTGGCAAAAGTCATGGCGATTGCCTGGCCTATTCCCCTTGCTCCACCAGTTATTAAAGCCACTTTATCTTTTAGACGCATGTTATTCTCCTTTTAAAACATAAGCTATAAGTATTAAGTTATAAGCTGTAAATTTTTAGCTTAAGACTTATGGCTTATAGCTTACGACTTAAGCAAATCTTCCTTTTTCTCTATATTCATAACCTGCGCATTACTATCAATACGGCGCATTAATCCTTTTAACACTTTACCCGGGCCAAACTCGATAAAACTACTCACCCCTTTTGATAAAATCAGTCTCATCGAATCATCCCAAAGCACACTGGCAGAAACCTGATGGATCAAATTCTGCTTAATCTCTTCAGGGGTTAAAACGGCCTTACCGGTAACATTGCTAATTATAGGAAACTCAGGAGTACTTATTTTTATTTTCTCAAGCTCTTTAGCTAATTTTACCGAAGCCTCTTGCATAAAAGAGGAATGAAATGCTCCACTAACATCCAGAATAACCGCCAGCTTTGATCCCTTTTCCTTGGCTAGAATTTGCGCCTTTTCAATTGCCTCAGAAATTCCGGAAATAACCGTTTGCCCAGGACAATTAATATTAGCTACCTCTGCTTTAACTTCAGCGCAGATTTCTTTAACTTTAGCTAAATCCAGGCCGATTATCGAAAGCATCTTTCCCGGATGCTTAAGCGCCTCTTCTTCCATGAACTGGCCTCTCTGCCTGACTAGATAAACCGCATCAGTAAAATTAAGTGCGCCCGCAGCAACTAAAGCTGAATACTCACCCAAACTCAAACCTGCCATAAATCCGTCTATCTGCGGCTGCTTGGCTTTATAGACCTGCCAACAGGCAATAGTCATGGTAACAATCGCCGGCTGGCAATTATTGGTCTCAGTCAGTTCATCCAAAGGGCCGTTAAAACAAAGATCGCTTATAGAAAATCCTAAAACTTTATTTGCTTTTTCAAAGATATCTTTTGCCTGAGGAAAAGAATCATACAGATCTTTTCCCATTCCCACATATTGACTACCTTGGCCGGAAAAAAGATAACCGAATGTTTTTGGCATATTTAGCGATCAATACGTATCTAGCTAAGTGTGGACAGTCCCCACTGCAATATTTATCTACCATTCGATGATACAGGCACCCCAAACAAGGCCCGCTCCAAACGCATCAAGGAGAATGATATCACCTTTCTTAACTTTTCCTTCTTGCACCGCTTCACAAAGCGCAGTAACTGTGGAGGCGCTGGACATATTACCACAACGCTCGATATTAAGATAAACCCTGTCCGTAGGAATACCTAATTTTTTTGCCACAGCCATAATAATGCGCGCGTTTGCCTGATGCGGAATAATCAAATCAACATCAGTAAAGGTCATACCGGCCTGTTTTAAAACAGTTTCGGCCGCATCAGTCATGGTATTAACTGCTATTTTAAATAACTCATTACCCTGCATCTTTAAAAAATGCTGGCGGTTCCTGACTGTCTCGGCAGTCGCCGGATTACGTGAGCCGCCGGCAGGTAGATTCAATATACCAGCTTTTGATCCATCACATCCTAAGTATGTAGAAATAATTCCACCCTTTTTTACCTCTGATAACACTACTGCTCCTGAACCATCACCAAATAATACACAGGTATTACGATCCTGCCAATCAGTAATAGAAGATAAAACTTCGGTACCGACTACCAAAGCATTTTTATAAGCAGAAGCTGCAATAAATTTCTCAGCCACAGATAGCCCGTAAACAAAGCCCGCGCAAGCTGCTGAAATATCAAAACATACTGCTTTTTTGGCACCAAGCCTATCTTGAATAATTGAAGCTACTGAGGGAAAAGGCATATCTGGGGTTATTGTTGCAACAATAATCAAATCTAAATCTTCGGCTTTAAGTTTAGCATTTTCTAATGCTCTTTGAGCAGCTTTAAAAGCTAAATCCGAAGCAGCCTGGCCAGGGGCGGCCATATGCCTTTCTCTTATACCAGTGCGCGTAGTAATCCACTCATCTGAAGTATCCACCATTTTTTCAAGATCGGCATTGGTGAGTATTTTTTCTGGCAGGTATTCACCTACACCAATAATCCCTACTTTTTTCAAGATATACTCCTATTGCTAGATTTCCGCTTCCGCGGGGATGACAGCTTGTGCTGTCATTTTATTGCTTCCAGAATTTTGCTGTTAACCTGACGCTCGACTTCTTCTTTAGCTACCCTGATGGCATTTTTGATCGCTCTTTTATTGGAACGGCCATGTCCAATAATTACCACGCCGTTAACCCCCAACAAAAGCGCTCCACCATATTCAGCGTAATCAAGCTCCTTCTTAAAACGCTTAAGGTTAGGCATCATAAAAATTAAACCAATCTTTCCCCAAATATTGCTTAAAAGATGGCGCTTTAAAAATGTCTGCATTGCTTCTGCAGCACTTTCTGAAACCTTCAAAGCCACATTACCCACAAAACCGTCGCAGATGATAATATCGCATTTACCTTTAAAGAGATCTTTGCCTTCGACATTGCCGATAAAATTTAATTTACTCTTTTCCAACAACTCATAAGCCTCACGGATAAATTCCGTACCCTTCTTCTCTTCTTCTCCGATGTTTAATAACCCTACGCTAGGGTTGGCTTTATTTAGGATATTTTTGCAGTAAGCATCGGCCATAAATCCATATTGCAGTAACTGCGTGGGCTTAGGATCAATATTTGCTCCAACATCAATGATAAAAGACACTCCTTTTAAAGTAGGAGTAACGATACCAATTCCCGGACGCTCAATTCCCGGTAAAAGCCTTAATTCTAAAGTAGCTGCACAAACAACTGCTCCGGTATTACCCGCGCTAAAAAATGCATCGGCTTTACCTTCTTTAACTAAGTTTAAACCTAAAACAATAGATGAATTTCTTTTACGCCGAACACTATTAGCTGCAGGTTCACACATCTCAATCGCCTCAGAGGCATGCAATACACTAATTTTGTTACCGGTATATTTAGCTTTTTTTAGGAGAGCTTCAATTTTTGGCTGATCGCCAATTAAAATAACCTCGGCATCATACTCTTTTATTGCGTCTAAACTGCCATCGATAACTACACCAGGGGCAAAATCTCCGCCCATTGCGTCAACGACTATTTTCATTCTTTAACTCCTGCTATTAAAGCATACTTTTGGTTGCCTTATTAACAATAGGGACAGTCCCCTCCGGGGACAGTCCCTATTGCAACACTTATTTGATTATTTCTTTTTCTTCTTCTCTTTGACTTTAATCTCAATAACCTGGCGGCCATCGTAATATCCACAAACCAAGCAAGCCCGGTGCGCAAGTTTTAATTCCTTGCATTGTGGACAAGCTGCCAAGGTGGTTGCTTTGATCTTCCAATGCGTACGGCGTTTTCTGCCGCGCGCTGCTGAATGCTTTCGTTTAGGTAAAGCCACAGTTACATCCTCCTTCGTTTTTGTTTTTACCGCATTTTACACAAAGCCCTTTACAATCTATTTTACATAAAGGCTTTATGGGGTAATCTAAAATTACCTCTTCTCTTATGTCTGGATCCAAATCAATAAAAGCAGTACTAATATCTAAGGGGAAATTTAATTGCACATCTTTTTTAAATTCCCATTCAAACTCATCCAGACAGCGTGAACAATTTGCGCACATAATCGCTTCTATATTTAACTCAACCGTAAGCGCATTAGTGATACGATAAATATGCGTTTTTACCAGTAAATCTGAGCGAAATTTTATTAGTTCTGTTTCAAGATCCAATTCCGCCGGCTTAATCTTCTCTTCTAAATACAGGCCCTCTTGAGGAACCTGATTAACAGTTATCTTCACTTTTTTCTATGTAACTTTTTTTGCAAGGCCTCCGCCACAAAATCCGGTACAAAATCAGATAAATCCGCTCCCAAGGTAACTGCTTCCTTGATTAATTTAGCGGAAAGATAACTATAAGATTCATGCGGCATGAGAAAAATAGTCTCAATATCGCTGGCAAGTTTACGGTTAGTTAACGCCATCTGAAATTCATATTCAAAATCTGATAGCATGCGTAACCCGCGCACCAAAACCTTAACCTTCATTTTATGCGCAAAATCAACAACTAAGCCATCAAAATGCGTAACCGTTACCCCGTCCATACCCGCAGTAGCTTTTTTAAGCATTGACATTCTCTCCTCAACGCTAAAAACCGGTTTCTTATGCGGATTATGCGCCACGGCAATAATTACATCATGGAAAATTTCATGCGCCCGGCAAATCAAATCAATATGGCCATTAGTTACCGGATCAAATGTCCCTGGATATAAAGCAGTTTGGCACATTTATTCTTTCTTCCTGAAAATTGAAAGCCAGGTATCTCCATACTTGGCTTCTTTAATTAAACTAAAAATTGAATTTTCTATTGGCAATAATTCCGACTTAAAATGCTGCGCAACTATTAAACCATGAGGCGCTAATATATCATAACCTTCAAGCGTTTGCAAGATTTTTTTTGCCATATCCAGGTGGTACGGCGGATCAATGAATATTATATCAAAGAATTTTTTATCCCGAGCCAAAAGCTTAACCCCTTTTTCTGCCTCCAAATGATACAGATTACAATCAGGAACCCTAAGCAACGCAAGATTCTTTTTTATGGCTAATATGGAATCTCGATTACTCTCAACCATGGTTAAAGCGCTGATACCGCGGGAAAGTGCCTCCAAGCCGACCGCCCCCGAACCGGCATAAAGCTCTAAAAATGTCAAACCACTGATATCCCCCAGTATATCAAATACCGCCTTACGTACTTTATCCTGGGTAGGCCGAATACCTCTAGGCATGTATATCTTAAAATTTCGGTATTTTCCTGTAGTTATGCGCATGATAATTACCCCACTAACATCAGTTTCTCATACTCCGGGAATCTCTGAAGAAGCTTTGCCTTTAATAATTGGTGCGAACGATCCTCTAACCGAGAATCTTGTTTAAGTAAAGCAATAGCTTCGTCTCTGGCCGCTTTAAGCAGCTGCATTTGCGTCAGGGGATTAGCAATCTTTAACTCAGCCAAGCCATGTTGCCTACTGCCAAAAAATTCACCTGGCCCCCTAATCTTTAAATCCTCTTCTGAAATACGAAAACCATCCCCTGAAGCTACCATTGCTTGCATGCGGGCAGCTGCCTCCTGGCTTTGGGCGTCGGAAATTAACATACAAAATGACTGTAACTTTCCTCTACCTATTCTACCACGCAACTGATGCAGTTGGCTTAAGCCAAAACGTTCCGCAAAATCAATAATCATACAGGTAGCATTGGCAATGTCAATACCTACTTCTAAAATAGTGGTTGAGACCAAAAGATCCAGCTCCCTATTTTTAAACTTAAGCATGATTTCATCCTGCTCTTTTGTTTTTAGTTGGCCATGGATTAGCCCGAGTTTGAAATCTTTAAATTCTTTTGATTTAAGTTCTGCAAACATTTTCTTGGCTCCGGCAATATCCAAAGCATAGGATTCTTCAATTACCGGATATATTACATAAGCCTGTCGGCCGTATTTTAGCTCCTCCTTAACAATAGCGTAAGCTTTTTGAATGTTTTTCTGCTCAAAATGCATTGTTTTGATCGGGATTCTGCCGGCAGGAAGTTCATTAATTACAGAAATATCCAAATCACCATAAAGAGTAATCGCCAGAGTGCGCGGAATCGGGGTTGCGGTCATAATCAAAACATCTGGATTATTTCCTTTCTTAGGCAAAAGCGCTCTTTGGCCTACGCCAAATTTGTGCTGCTCATCAATAACTATGAAACTCAAATTCTTAAAAATTAATTCTTCCTGCAGCAAGGCATGTGTGCCAATAATCAAATCAATCCTTCCCTCTTTTAAATCCCGATATATTTTTTCCTTCTGCTTATCCTGCCCAACTAATAAACCTACCTTTAAATTTCGGCCGGAAAAATTTAACTTGGCTAGCTGCAAAGATATTTTTTCATAATGCTGGCGAGCCAGTATCTCTGTGGGCGCCATAAATGCTGCCTGATAACCGCTTTGAATGGCAATTAAACAAGCTAAAGTAGCCACTACAGTTTTGCCTGACCCTACGTCTCCTTGCAGGAGCCGTTGCATGGCTTGGGATACTGCCATATCCGCTTTTATTTCCGTCAAGGCCTTAGCTTGAGCACTGGTCAACTTAAAAGGCAGATTAAAAATAAAATCTTCGTTCAATTTACCTTCGACAATGTGAGGGATGCCTTTTTTCTCTTTACGGCTTAGCTTTCTTAAAACAAGCGGTAGCTGGAAAATAAAAAACTCTTCGAAACTTAAACGCCTGTGCGCCTGCTTCTGCAAATCCAGATCTTTCGGGAAATGGATATTTAGCAGACTCTCTGCCAGATTAATTAAATTGTTACGAGAACGTAAATCAAAAGGTAAAGCATCATTAACTTTCGGCAGAAACTCCTCAAGGGTACTCTTGATTAAATAGCGCATACTGCGCTGACTAAAACCCTGCGGCAAAGTATAAACCGGAACAATCCTACCTGCATTTAAAGAATCTTCCTGACTGTCAATAAATTCAAATTCCGGGTTGCTCATCTGCAACTTGGCATTATACCGCTGGACTTTTCCATAAAGAATCATCGACGCACCGGGCAAAAGATACGATTTAAGATATGGCTGATTAAACCAAACACAAGAGATTTTCCCAGTATTGTCCCCAAGCACTGCTTCGGTAATACTAAATGAACGCCTGCGCCAGGAATTATGCTGGCCTGCAGCCAAAACCTGAGCTTTTATGGTATAAATTTGGCCATCTTTAAGCTTAGAAATGCTGGCAAAATTTGTACGGTCTTCATAGCGGCGCGGAAAATAATATAACAGATCCTCAATACTCTCTATACCGCGGGTAAGAAAGCTTTTGGCGCGTTTTGGCCCGACGCCTTTAAGATATTGAATTGAGGTGTTTTGCATAAGATTATTATACTATATAAAATCAGGGACCGTTTCTATTTTTTACTATTTTAAAAATATAAAAAAATAGAAACGGTCCCAATATATTTTTGGATGGGACTTGAAATTTAGATATTTATATGGCATACTTCATTTAGAAGGTGAGAGAAACGCACATAACAGGAGGCTAGTAAGGATAGCGAAAGCTATTAGGCCTATCACCTACAAAAAACCCCGGAAACAATCGGGGCTTTTTTGTTTTACTTTATTCTTTATTTAGTAAGAGGTTGAGACTCTTGAACAACTGGCTGCTCAATAACTTTATTGATTTGTACATTGGCTTCACTGGTTATTTTTTTTACGGTATCCAGTTGTGCTTTAACACTGCTTAGCTCATCTTCCTTTACCTCTATTTCTTGAGTAAGCTTGGCTATCTCAACATCCTTTTGCTCAATTACGCCATTTAATGTATCAACCTGTTTTTTCATTAATTTCACATATCCATAGCTTTGATAGGCAATACCAATAGTAACAACTAAAATTATTAACACAATTGCAATAACTACCAAATTTTTCTTTCCCATACTCCCTCCTTTGTATAAAAATTGATTATCCTCTTTATTTTTAAAATTGCAAGTAATTTAAGAGTCTTGGGCTTTTATTCTGAGCCAATATCCTCATTCCAAAGCTTCGAATTACCCTGAACAAAACTCCTCATAAGTCCAATACAAGTTTCATCCTGTAAAACTTCCAACTGCACTCCTCTTGCCTGCAAAAGCTTTTCTTGCCCCATAAATGTCTTATTTTCTCCAATAACCACGCGCGGGATCTGATAAAGAATTATCGCTCCCGAACACATAGCACAGGGAGAAAGCGTCGTGTATAGTATGCATTGTTTATATACAGCTAGTGGCAGGCGGCCGGCATTTTCTAAAGCATCCATTTCAGCATGCAAAATTACGCTATTTTTTTGAACGCGTCGGTTATGCCCACGGCCAATTATTTTACCAGCATAAACAAGAACCGACCCTACTGGGATACCACCTTCTTTTAACCCTGCCCTTGCTTGCTCTATAGCAACTTTTAAATATTCATTCATAAATTTATCCTATACGATAACAAACGCGACTATTTTAAAAATCTCTCCTCAAAAGTAGGGAGTTGCTTTTCGTAAAAGATGCCAGAGGCAATGGGATTGTCAGAATTGTAATCCCATTCTTTGATCTTATTTAAAGCAAGATTGAAATCTCCAGGATTATGGTCTTTCATTTCATAAACCCGCTTATCATAATATTCATACACATTATAATAAGTGAAACAAACCTGCAGGATGTCTACCAAAGAAAAACCTTTATGCAAGATTGCTTTTTTAATAAGATTTTTAAGTAAGTCAAGATGCCGGGAACTTGCCCGTGCCAAAAACGTTGCTCCACTGGCAAGCATTAATTCGAGCGGATTAAGAGGAGATTCTTTGGTCCCTGCGGGAGTAGAGCGTCCCTTAAAACCTAAAGGCGAAGTTGGAGTATATTGACCAGTAGTCAAGCCGTAGACACGATTATTATGGATTAACATAGTTATATCGATGTTACGCTTGGCGGCAAATATCAAATGCTCAATCCCCTCGCCATAGGAGTCTCCATCTCCGGAGAAAATAATCACCTTAACATTTGGATTGGCAAGCTTTATACCTTCTGCTGCCGGAACTGCTCTGCCATGAAGAGAATAAAAACTGTTCACATTTAAATAGTCAAGAATCTTGCCATGACAACCAATACCACACACCAGGACAAAATTCTCCATAGGTATACCTTCAGCGTTTAGCTCTGTCAAGGCCGCCTTTACGGCATTGAGTATCCCGAAATTACCACAACCAGGACACCAGGTATTCGCAGCATAAGTACCCAAATTTAGAGTGCTCATCGTATAGTTCCTTTTATTAACTCTTCCAGCTCATCCAAAGAAAAAGGACGCCCATCATATTTTAGAATATTCTGGTCCACATTAAAGCCGAATGTTTTAATCAAGCGCCCCAGCTGAGCCGTAGCATTATTCTCTATAGAAATTAACTTTTTCGTTCTTTCCAAAGCTTTTTGGAATTGTTTTATTGGAAATGGAGATAACACTAAAGGCTGGATAACTTTTAAACCCAGGTTGTTAGCCGCCTCAATACAAACCCCTTTATTCGACCCCCAGCAAAGCAGGCTAACATCAGAATTTTCATTTCCGTAAACTTTGACGGTTTCGATCTTATCAAGCTCCTGCGCTAAATATTTTTCCTTACGCAGACGTTTATTCTGCATCGATATAGTCAATTTAGGATCTTCAGTAGTTATACCATACTCATCATGTTCGTAACTGTTAACTTTAATAACCGCATCTTTAGCGAGAGCAAAAGCCAAAGGAGAAACTCCATTTTCTGTATCCTGATATCTTTTGTAAGGAGATTTTCCATCCCACGATAAGGACACCGCTTCTTTTATTTGAGATACAGAATTTATATCAAAATTAAAAAGCCCTTCTCCTAAATTTTTATCGGTAAGTATAATTGAAGGCACCTGATATTCCCAGCTCATATTCATGGCAGTAGCCGACCAGAAATATGCCTCCTCCGTATCTCCAGGAGCGACAACAAAACGCGTAAATTCTCCCTGGCCGGCACTTAAGACAAAATATAGATCGGTTTGCGCAGAATATGTAGGTAACCCGGTTGAAGGTCCCGGCCGCTGGCCGACGACAATTACAACAGGCAACTCGCTCATTCCCGCAAAACTTAAACCCTCAGTCATCAAACAAAATCCACCACCACTTGTGCCTACGGCAACTTTCTCTCCCATATAAGAAAACCCTAAGGCCATAAGGATTACTCCGATTTCGCTTTCCGGATGAAGAACCTTTAGGTGATGCTCAAGAGCAATTTCTGCCAGAAAATGTAAAATAGGAGATGTTGGAGTCATTGGATAAGATATATACGCCTTAAGCCCACCTTTAATTAAACCCAAGCCTACTGCTTGATTACCGGTAGACAAGGGAAGGATATTCTGCGATAAAGGTTCTATCTTTTTAAATTCCTTTGCTTCATCAAAACCACGGCGTGCAACCTTTAAATTAAGATCGGTCTCTTTGGTAAACTCTTTTCTAAAAATACTATCTAGGACATGCCAATTTACTCCGGAGGCTTTTACAAGCGCGCCGATTATGCAACTATTTAGCATTATCTCATTTGCATTCTCTTCTTTTATAATCTTTGATACAGAAATCCCCTGAAGCTGAGCATTGGCTGGCGCTCCCTCTATTTTAACCGTATCTGAATCATAGATAATCACACAATTATCATTAGCTCTATTTTTATGAAAGTTGAAGGTATCCTGATTTAGAGCAAGAATAAAATCTATTTTTTCTTTATGGGTGGCGATTCTTTCCTGTGAAAGGCGAACAATGGAAAAGCTATGACCTCCTCTGATAAGAGAAGGATAATCACGGTAGATATAGGTGCGATAACTAAGTTGATTAAAGATTGCCCCTATTACTGTGGCGGATTTATCAATGCCAAAACCTGCTTTGCCTCCAATAAGCACAGAAAAATCGTTCATACTAAGCTATCCCCAGCTCATTAATAATACCCGCCATAATAAAATCATTCTCGGTTAGGCCGCCGGCTACGTGCGTAGTCAGGGTAACTTTTAATTTATTATAAATTAAGGTCAGTGTAGGATGGTGCCCCTGGTCCTGGGCGATAGCTGATACAAGATCCAGAAAATATTTTGCTTCGATAAAATCTACAAATTTAAATTCTTTAACTATTTTTTTATCGTCTACTAATTCCCAACCGTGGGATTGAGCTAACATTGCTTCTATTTTATCTTTAGGTAATGGCAAAACTTTACCTTCACAAGGAATACATTTAGAAGGTAAAGCCGTCTTATTTAAAGGAAGTGTCGGTTTTTTAATTACAGTATCCAAGTTCTTCAGGACATCTTCATAATCAAGAGGATTAGTTAACTCCCCAACGATTTGAATATATCTAATGGCATCATTTTTATCTACAATAAAAACAGACCTGGCTAAAAGATTTAATTCCTTAATAAGCAAGCCGTAATTTATGCCGAAAGAAGAATATTTATAATCAGATAACACAATTTCGTTTTTGATTTCATTCATTGAACAAAATCGCTTCTGGGCAAAAGGTAAATCTTTACTGATTCCCAAAATTACTACTTCTGAAGATATTTGAGAGGCTCTTTTATTAAACTCTTTAACCTGTAAATCGCATACCGGCGTATCCAAAGATGGGAATGAAGCGATTATTTTTATTTTACCTGAAAAATCCGAATAATTAACCTCTTTTAAATCCTGTGAAATAACCATAAAATTCGGGGCGAAAGTTTCGGTTTTTAAAACCCTTCCCACTAAAGTTAGGGGTGAGTCTTTGAAAGTTATTGTTCTGGGCATTTGGCCTCCTAGAAAACAAGGGGCAGATCAAAAATTATCGATCTGCCCCTTAAAACTTATTTCTTTTTCTTCTTTGCTTTTTTCTTTGGTTTCTTTGGTCCGCATGATCCACAGCTCATAACCACCTCCTTGCCCACAAGGGCATACCCGCACAATTCTTCGCCACCAGGCGAACACTGACCCAATTCCTTTAAGGCCAGGTGCTATTAGCGCGGGGTACTATGTTATGATACGTTTATCCACAGACTCACATCTATTTTAATTCTACTATTTTTAATAATAAATAGCAAGAAATTTATCTTTATTATCAAATATATTTCTTAAAAGCCTCTGAAATAATTTCTTCCACCTCTATTTTAGTTTTTACACGCGAAGATTTCTCTCTTAAACGGCGCACCTTAACTAAACCCTTGGTATACCAGGTGTAAAATTTACGAAAGATTACCACTCCCTTTCTTTCTCCGTAAAAATCAACACAGGAGCCTAAATGTTCCAACATGACCCTAGCAATCTCGCTTTCCTTGGGCCGATTAATAATTTTACCATTCTCTAAATATTCTTTTATCTCTTTAAATATCCAAGGGTTACCCAAAGAACCCCGGGCAATCGCCAGGCCATCGCATCCAGTTTCATCCAACATTTTTTTAGCTAACAGTGCAGAAAAAACATCTCCACTGGCAATCAGTGGTATATACAAAGCTTTCTTAACTTCTCCAATTATTTTGTAATCTACTTGTCCGCTATAGCCCTGAGTTTTGGTGCGACCATGGATAAATAAGGCATCTGCTCCGCAATCCTGGGCAAGTAAAGCGATCTCTATGGCATTAACGGAATTCTTATCCCATCCCAAACGAATCTTCACGCTTACCGGAAGCCAGGAGTTCTTCACCACTAATTTTAACAATTTAGCGAATTTTTCAGGCTCGCGTAACAATCCTGAGCCTTCTCCTCTGCGCACAACTTTCTTTGCCGGGCATGCTGCGTTAAAATCTAAAATATCAAATTTGTAATTTCTTAGAATTTCCAAGGATTTTAAAATATACTGCTCTTCACATCCTAATATTTGCAGACCTAAAGGCTTATCTTTAGGCACAGTCGAAAGCATCTGCTTAGTTCTTTTGCTCTTAAAACTAACTGACCGACAATTAATCATTTCTACAAAAGTAAGCTCCGCGCCAAATTTACGACAAAGTAACCGATACGCTAAATCCGTAATTCCAGCCATCGGAGCTAAAATTAAATTAGATTCAAGTTTTAATTTACCAATTTTTAACATAATAATAAAGGGGACGGTTCTATTTTTCTTAATTGAAGAGAAGAAAAATAGAACCGTCCCCTTTTTTCAAAGTATATATTCAGATTTTTTAATTAATGGCTTATTCTTAATTTCATCAGTAATCACTTGCGGAATTCCGAGTTTGCCTAATTTATAATACATATAATTTTTATAGCCTTCTACACCCGGCTGGTCAAAGGCATTTACGTTTTCCAACTCACCTTCAAAAGCAGTAGCTAACTCAAAGAAAAATAACAAAGCACCCCAGTTATAGGCGTTAACTTCAGGCATGATAATCGTACAATTAGGGCGGTTCTGGCTAACTAAGGCCCACTCCGTTGCTTCCTGGGCCAACTTCATAAGCCCACTAAAACTCCTACCAGATAGAAAGTCAAATTTTACAGGAATTTTTAACTCTGCTTTAAATTTCTCCACCCGAATAAAAGTAACTACCTTATTATTATCACCCTCAACATTATTTTGCTGAATCGAATGCAAGTCATTGGTACCGGCAGCTGATATTGGCGTACGGCCATGGTTAAATAAATTTTCTTTATCGACTAGCCAGTTTTCTACCCCATCTTTACCCACTTCAATTTTACGGTGATATTTCTTGCCTAAGCTTTCTGCTAGAAGCTGCACATACCAATCAGCGGTAGATTTAAGTGTCTGAGAAAACGGCATCAGAATTGCCAGAGATTTTGCTTTTTTGCGATAAAGTACCGTATGCAACAAAGCATACATGTAGGCAGGATTTTTTAAGATATCCTCCTGGCTACATCTGGTGAACATATCTTTGGCTCCAGAGAATAACTCCGATATGTCTATGCCTACAATTGCCAAATGCAAGAGGCCCATATTAAACTCGGAATACCTGCCTCCGACCCCTTTTAAAAGCGGTAAAGATTGAAAACTTAAAGCATCTTTTTTTTGTTCCAGCTCCACTCTCTTACGCAAAGACCCTGATTCAGGATCGGTAATTGCCAAAACCTGCCTGCCGTATTTTGTCCCCACCGCTTTCTTAAGCCAGGCCTCAACCAAAATAAAAGCTACTTTGGTTTCAGTAGTCTCACCCGATTTAGAAATAACAACTACAAATGTTTTTTTTGGATTAAGATTCTTCAATATAGTAGCTAAAGTATCCGGATCAAGATTATTGCCTTCCAAATAAATACGCGGTGATTTTTTTCTTAAAGGTTTAAATTCATTATAATAAGGAGCACACAATGCATCCTGAGCTGCTTTTAGTCCAAGATATGAACCTCCAATTCCTAAAAAAAGTACATTTTCATATTTCTTAGAAATCTGGCGGGCTAGTTTTTTAATCCTATCGATATCTTCATTTTTTTGCTCAGGTAATTTTACCCATTCTAACTGTAATTTTACTCTTGCAGCCGGATCAGCAATAATTTTCTTTAAGTGCGCTGCTGCTTTTTGGGCACTTGGCATAATCTCATCAATATCCTGCTGGCTTACGCCATGTTCTCTGACACTAAAACTAAACAAATTATTAAAATCAAATTTTATCCCCATTTAAAACTCCTATTTATTTTTACCAGCCAATATTAAAATTAATTCTTTAGTATCAGGCCAACCTAAACAAGGATCGGTAATTGATTGCCCGAATACCTTTCCCGTAACCTCTTGTGAACCTTCTTTAAGATAACTTTCCACCATCAACCCCTTAACCATCTTTTTTAAATCTTTAGACTTATTCAAACTATTCATTACCTCTTCGGCAATCCTGGGTTGTTCACGGAATTTTTTATCGGAATTAGCATGATTTGTATCAACAATTATCACAGGATTGGCAAGATTGCGTTTTAAATAAAGTTGCGCAAAATTAATTAAATCTTCATAATGATAATTAGGAATGCTCTGGCCGTGATTGTTAATTGCCCCACGCAAAATACAATGCGCCAAAGGATTACCTTTAGTCTTAACCTCCCAACCGTTATAAATAAAAGTATGTTGAATTTGAGCAGCCTGTACAGAATTTAATAAAACATTTAAATCGCCGCTAGTCGGATTTTTCATACCTGCGGGAATATCCAAACCGCTTACCGTGAGGCGATGCTCCTGGTTTTCCACAGAACGGGCACCAATAGTTACATAACTTAAGACATCCTCTAAATAAGGATAGTTTCCCGGATATAGCATCTCATCAGCAGCAGTCAAGCCGGATTCGGCTAAAACTCTCAGATGCATACGCCGGATAGCGATAATCCCCTGAAAGATATTCGGCCCCTCTGAAGCTTTAGGCTGATGTAACATTCCTTTATAACCTTGACCAGTTGTACGCGGCTTGTTCGTATAGATACGCGGAATTAAAATCAACTTATCTTTAACCGTGTCTTGAAGTTGAGCAAGGCCTGCTACATATTCAGAGAGCGCCTCTTCATCATCAGCCGAACATGGGCCGATAATCAAAAGCAACCGGTTATCTTTGCCTTTTAAAACATTTATAATATCTTTGTCTCTATCCGCTTTTATTTTTTTTAATTTTGCGGATATAGGCATATCTTGCACAATCTGCGCCGGTGTCGGAATTTTCTGTAAATATGTAAAACCCATAATTTTATTGTAGAATAACCTTTACCGTGGTGCGTTGACCATCTTTCCAGGGCCAAAGCATGGCAAAGATACCATCTTTTCCTAAATTTTTATAATATAACGTCTGGCCAGGCATAATTCCTCCTAAACCATCAACTGTCTCTTTTACTTTAAATGTAAGCCTGTTTTTTGATGGATATACCGGTTCTCCCAGCAAATTCTTCAGTTGCAAATTGAGCTTATCCAGTTCCTGCTGGATAATAACCCCTTCGAAAAAATTATCACAATCAGTACGCAGTGTCTCAAAAGTAAGCGTCTTCAGATCCTTTCTAACGGCGTCAAATTCCATACATCTCCTTTTTTTTAATATTATACCCTGCATAAAAATTATTCACTTGAGTTTTAAAATTAAATAATCCTCAACAGATTAAGCCCGGTTTTAGAATCAATATCCTTAGTAGCGTTTACCCCTACTAACTCAAAAACTATTGCTTCAATAACCAGAAATACTTTTGAGGAGCCACGTATACAGCCAGTTAAGGCTTTATTCTTCTTACCCATACTGGAGTGGATATGAATTTGCGGCCCATTGAAATTCGTAAAAACCGTGCCAATCCCCATAACCTCCCAACCATCTTGAAAGTTAACTTTATTAGGCTCCGGTGGGATAACCGGTTTCTTCGGCCCGGTAACCAGCTGGCCATTTCTGAGGGCACCGATGAACATTACTGTGGCAGATTTGATATTTTCTTTTTTGATAAACGCACTCAACTCATCCAGCAAGATATCATTATTCTCAAATTTCAAAACAAAAACTTTTCCGATTGTGCCCTGGGTATATTGCATATTTTAAATCGAGAATGATTGATAATAATCGTTTATCGTTTTTAATGATTTAAGAGAAACTACAACTAACAGAAAGGTTAAAATAAGGATTACCGTAGTAATAATTATTTTTGCCTTTTTACTCAGATGAGGATTTACCCAAACCAAAGGCAACATAAATGGGCCAACACAGAGAAAAGATACAACCAACGACCAATTCTTAAAATACCATTTCGGGTTATCTTTATTATCCATGTTTATTTTCTCCTACGAGCTTTTGACTTTTTCACTCTAGCTTTATGCACGCTACACAACACATCGGCAATAGGAGCAATTTTGTCACCTTCATAAGGAAATTCCTTACAAGTTATCGGCTTAACAGCATAATCTACTTTATGGATCCGGCATAAACCATCAGGATCCAAAAAGACGCATTTTTCATCTTCAATACTAGTACCTACCTTGTATCCGGAAGGAAACTCTTTATCTATCTCCAAATGGAAAAAGTCGCCTTTAATCCCCAGCGACAATATCTTCTTAGCCTCCTCCAAATCAATCCAGGCTCCAAACCTACAACAATCTGATTGGTCTTTACATTTGAGACAATCTATAGCTACTTCTTTCCTCTTATTTTTTTTCATAGATATATTATACACTTTTTAAAATAAAACCCAAGTATAATTAAATGTGGAACGCGTCAAGCAAATGATGGAATAATGGGACCGTTTCTATTTTTTGTATATTTTGCCTTTAAAAAATAGAAACGGTCCCATTATTCAAAAAAAATAGCCTGACCTCTAGTTACAGAAACCAGGCTATTTCTCACCTTAGTTTTAGAGCTTTACTACGTTAGTAGCCTGCTCACCTTTAGGTCCTTTTTCGATGTTAAACTCAACATCCTGACCCTCAGCTAAAGATTTATAACCCTCACCCTGGATTGCGCTGTGATGAACGAATACATCGCTACCAGATTCAGGTGTGATAAACCCAAAACCTTTTTGGTCTGAAAACCACTTTACTTTTCCCTTTGCCATTATTTACTACCCCCTCTCCTCTTAATTTTTTAGTAAATAACGGCAGAAACAAAAAACCGCGAAGGTTAGTTTTCTAAACCTCGCGGCCTACAAACTTCTAATCCTTTATTCACTACTGCATAAGTTTAACACATTTTATGGATTTGTCCAGTAAAAAGATGTTTATTTTAGAACCTAAAATGCACGAAAATTCGGCCGAAATTCTTATCATCCTTCTCTATACGGTGATACAATTTCTTAATCTCCGGCTGTTCCAGAAAACGCAACACGCTTTTTTTCAGTTGTCCGCTTCCTTTACCCGGAATAATCTCGACCTCGGTAATCCTTTTTCTTACAGCCTCTTCGATTACCCTCTTGAGTTCAGAATCAATCCGCTTGCCATTGCTAAAAATATCATGTAAATCCAGCTTAATCTTACCCATTATTTCTTAATCACTTTAAAGGAATTAAAACTTTTATCACTCTTATACCCACCAAAACCAATTCTAACTAAAGACCAGGTATATACTTGATTAGCATCGAATAATCCGGACTTAACCTTAATTGAAGACGCGCTAAAGGGCAAATCTTTTTTAAAAACTAAATTCGAAGCATACATATTATACCCTTTATAAATCTTAAAAATATACCCGTTTGTCTGCTCAAAATCATTCCACCAACCAAACTCTAAAGGCTCATTTCCGGATAAAATAACCGTGTCATTGATAGGATATTTCAACCTTGGTTCAGGCGGAGTATTCTGAGGCCCATTATCTAAAACAAAACTCGACGATCCAGCTAAACTGGCCGCAGTAGAGGATAAGACCAGCATTAATATAAACACCACAACCTTGCCCATGCTTATATTTTACCTCACAAATAAAATATCCCAAGCTTTTTTTAAGATTTAAATAACTACGTAAAATAAAGAGGCCCCCTTCAATTCTTAGAAGGAGGCCTCTTTATCAATACTTTAAAAAATAGATTATTATTTCTGGTTTTCGATTGAGACTAAGCTCAGCTCATCCCCAACCTGCTTGGCAGTAATTGCTACTTGTAACTTGCTGTCAGCTTTATTAAGAAACTCCGCTACTTTAGCATTCGAATCTTTGTCAAATTTGCTAAGCTTTCCATCTGCAAAAATAGAGTATCCGGTCTCCATGCAAGCCGGCTTAAGAGCACACTCTTTAGTATGGGTCTTAACAAAATCCGCCAGAGTATCCTTATTCATACCCGCGCACATATTGTCGATAATATCCCCTTTTAACATCATTACATCAGAGGTTGTTGCAGCAGCAGAATTAGTTGCATCTGCGGCAAAAGCTAAAGAACTTACGCAACAAAGAGCAATAAGCATAAAAAGTATCTTCTTCATTTTTTCACCCCCTTTCAATTATTTAGTTAATTTAATCCGGAAAAGAAACAATAATGAAAATAATCATAGCAGGGTTTTTTCGGTTGTCAAGAGAAGAAAGGCAATTAACCCTTTATTTAACCAATAAACTAAAAATTCATCACTTACTTTTTGTAAACTTCAAATAAAATAAACTTTTCATTGCTTTTTTCTCCACCTAAGAAAAATTGCCTAATACCCCAAATATAGGCCCCGCCATCTTCAAACAGGCCAGAATCAATCTCTATCGAATATTCATTATTTTCAAGGCGCTTTTTAAAGACCAGATTCTTCTCGTTAATAACTTCTCCTTTATACAGATAAAATTCGATATAATCTAACTCTACAAGATTAGCTGTAGTTAAAGACCATTGAAATTTTAAGGTCTTTTTACCTGAAAGATCCATTACCTGATTATTAGGATAGTTTAATCTTGGTCCGGCAACAGACTTCAAAATTGCCTCAAGTCTACTTTCGCCTTTATCTTCATTTGAAAATACCTCTACGGGCATAAAAAAGGCTAGTGTTAAGGTAAACAATAAACAAAAAATATAGGCTTTATTTCTCATTTTAGTCAAAATCCCAAGCCCTGTTTAAAGAGCTTGGGATTTAAGGCAAACAGTACCAGCTTATTTTTTACACTTCATACAAAAATTATCATGGATGCATTTAACAATCGACTTAGCAAAAGCAAAAATGATTATCAACAACACGAGCTGACCAAACAATCCCCATGGAATCATTTTGTACCTCCTTGTTTGTCTACCTAGACAACACCCGCGCAATTCTTCGCCACAGGCGAACACTGGCCCAATTCCTATTAGGGCCAGGTGCTAATTAGCGCGGGGTATCTTTCCTTACATATTATACCTCAAGATCGATGTTTAAAAAATATATTTATAATAATAGTAAGCAACAAGCTGATAATTAAAGAGGTAGCCAGCGGAAAATAGAAATGAAACTTCTTTGTATGAATGACAATATCTCCAGGAAGCTTTCCCAAGTAGGGAATTTTCCCAGCTAACATAAAAAGTAATCCTAACAAGATCGTAACGACACCAAAAAACACAAGCATCTTGCCGATACTCTCAAGAGAAAACATCTAAACCACCTTTTATTTTATTCTTCAGATTGTCTCTTTTCAGGACTTACTTGGTTTTCTATTTAAGGGTTTTGAATCTGCCAAGAAATTAGTTTATCCTGAGTATCAAAATTGAGCAGGATTAACCCTCCCGTAGGATTACGGTAAATACAGGTTTCTCTGATGCCATCCTGTTTTAGAGGCGGCCTGCATAAAACCGGCTCTCCATAAATCTTCAAAATCTTAGATTTTTCTGTTAGCTCATTCAAACGGCCATTATCAATATCGGTTTTTAACTTGTTATATAAATTCTCCTGTTTATCCAATTCAGCCTTCATTGCTTTCTGGTTGGCTTCTAAATTCTTCATAAACCTGACTTCATCAAGATGAGTAAAGTATACACAGCCAGAAATAAAAATTGCAGCGAAACTTAAGAGAAATAAAGATAGGTAAAAAGTTTTATTTTTTTCCATTTTACTAATTATATCTCAACAACCCAAAAATCCCAAGCTCTTTTAAAGCTTAGGATCCAAGGCGTGCCCCCCTTCGGGACGTCACCATTTCAAAATTTGATTAAGGCAACGCTGATCTAATGCTATTGGATTGTTGCTTTTTAAGCTCAGTTATTTTCTTAAGCGCTGCTTCTTTTCGCGGATCATCAGATGAACAACGCCTTGCAAATAAGTCAAGCTGTAATATTGCTCTATCAAAATTTCCCTTATTTACATTAATATCAGATATAGTTAATAATTCATCTAGGGATACGTCTTCGTTGGGTGGCACTTTACTTAGACCTATACCGAAAAGGATAATCATTCCAATAAATACTAAAACTCCAAATCCGCTTCCAACTACTCCAAAACATTTAGATCGTTTTTCCTTATCTTCTAAAAAGAGCAGCCAATAAAACAAAAAACAAACCTACTAAGCACATTATGAAGAAAAGAAGTATCCCCGAACTTACTGGGTTCTCTGAAAAATTAATACTAATATTTTTGATACCTCCTATAAAACTTCCTATTATAAATATCGTTATATAATTTCTAACCCTAGCTTGGGCGGGAAAAATATTTGCAACAGACAAAATAAATCCTAGAATACTTGCTATCCCACTTATAATTGTGAAATATTGCATGATTTCTCCGGAATTCTGATGACACATTACTTAATTATTACTGATGAATTTTACCTTAAATATACCTCTTTATTCTTGAGAAATAAAGAGTTTTTCTTTAAAAGCGATCCGAACATAGTACTAAAGAGCGGACTGACGAGGCGCGTTTTGGCGGGGCGTCCGGAGACCGAGCGGGCAAGGTTGCCCACAATCAATGTCCCGGCAGAGCGAGGCCGAGGATCGAGTGCGATTTTTCACGCTGGGAAAAATCGCACGTCCCTGCCAAAACGCGCCTCGGCAGGCCGCGTCCCCTCCCCTTGTAAATAAAATTCCATAGTGCATACTTTAATTGGAAAGCGGGTATAATAAAGGTGTATATGATTAACCGCCCTTCCACGCAAGAGCTGGGGCTGTGCAGTTGGACAGTGAACCCCGACTCTTGTTCTTTTTTATATAAACCTTTAAGTATATAGCAAACAAAAAAGGCGTTGATTTCTCAACGCCTTCCTCGTAGCACAAATGCTACCTCTCTGACTCATTAAAAGTATAACTAATTAAATATAAATTGTCAATAAAAAAACGGGCGCGGTTAGCCTCTCTGACCTAACCGCACCCCTATTCGTTACCCCCTTGGCGGGATTCGAACCCGCGTCGTCCTCTGAGTCAGAAAGGAGCATTGTCCATTTATGCTACAAGGGGGACGAATGAAGGTTTAGCCTTCTGATACAATAGACGTAGCGGGTTTAATAATCTAACAAAAATTTTTTAAGAAAGATTGTAATGGGAAGCACCACCGACCTACTCTCAGTCGCTCCTCGCTACAAATAGCTCGTCGCTCCTTAGGAGGGGGCAAGCCCCCTCCTAACGCTTATACGCAATTATTGAACAGACGCTGTTCTCCCCCAAGCGCGGGGGAAATTTTCCCCCGCACCCCTTTGTGAGAGTAGGTCGATGCTCGAGACAAATAAAAAAAGAGCCAACTAAATTAATAGTTGGCTCTTTTTTTATTTAAAGGAGCACCGACCTACTCTCACATAGCCTTACGACTACACTACCATCGGCTCTGAGGGGCTTAACGGCCGTATTCGGAATGGGAACGGGTGTTTCCCCCTCGATAAAGGCACTCCAAGCTTATAACAAAAAACATCAACAACTACACACAGATTTTAGTGAGCATAAAAACTACTTATCCAAATAACCCAAGCGGAAAAAAAATTAAGGACAAGCCGATTGGCTGATTAGTACGTATTAGCTGAAACTCTTACGAGTCTTACACTTTACGCCTATCAAGGTCGTAGTCTACGACCAGCCTACAGAGTCTTGCGACTCAGGGATACTTAGTCTTGGGGGGGGCTTGGCACTTAGATGCTTTCAGCGCTTATCCCTTCCAGACATAGCTACCCGGCCTTTGCCCTTGGCAGGACAACCGGAAAACCATAGGTCTGTTTCTCTAGGTCCTCTCGTACTGAAGAGAACTCCCCTTCAAATATCCTAACGCCCACATCAGATAGAGACCGACAAAACTGTTACTCTTTGTTCGATTGAACAAAGGGGTTAACATTTCTGATAACCTCTGTATATCGCTATACAGTTCGGACTGTATCTTAATCCTTATTCTTGCGAACAGGACTTCCGGCGTACAGTCTCTGAAGATTCCAAGTGAGAAATTATATCTACTAATTTTTGTTTACGATATTTACCGCTGAAATTCATTGAATAAGCAATTTCTAATATCGTAATCAAACTATTCTTTCTTAAATGCCCGCCTTCCCTCATTAAACTAACGACTCGAGTGAATTTCTCGAAATCTTTTTGCTTAATTGAAATGAGCGGAGATTTCTTAAAGAATGGTATGACTTTATCGCGGAGATCATTAATATTACGCACCACATAAACTGAAGTCTGATCTTTTGGATTACCAGGATCATTAGGCTTAATATATCCACAGCCTAATTTTTCCTTAATTACCTTAAGAACTTCAGTCCTGTTTTGGTGCTGCGAAACATGGAATTCCGGAATTACCTGAATTCCTAATTTCACATTGTTGCTTTTTTGAATGGTTATTGAAAAGCAACCTTCTCCGTCGACAAAACCTGAGATATATGATGTTATCTCTCTTGGCCTTTCCTGCTGATTGTCTGCGTCCATATATTTTCACTCCAAGCGATATAGTAACATATAGAGACTAATCGTCAAGTAGTAATATGGCATGCTCAGAGTTTCCAGCAATTAGCCAGATTTAAAGACAGCAACGGTCAAAAGTTTACTGTCTCACGACGTTCTGAACCCAGCTCGCGTACCCTTTTAACCGGCGAACAGCCGGACCCTTGGGACCTTATACAGCCCCAGGATAGGATGAGCCGACATCGAGGTGCCAAACTGGACTGTC